>JAGXOI010000009.1 GCA_023659975.1 Candidatus Aenigmarchaeota archaeon LH_S4 | reverse complement strand
TATGAGGCTAATACTCTTAATATATTACACTTTAGAAAAATTTTACTTTAAACCCAATTCCTCTACACGAATAAATTCGGTAGCTTTCTTGGGGGTTATTCTGTAAAGTAATTTTATACAAAAGAAATTTAAGTATTGTCTAAAAATCACTCACAATTCTCACAGACCCATAGCCCTCTAGAGAATCTCAGATTATTTGTGAATTTCCCACAAACTTCACAAACTCCTTTTACCCTCTTTTTCTTTAATTCTTCTCCTCCAGGATGAATTCTCAACCATTCAATTTTGTCGAGAAGAAAATTTGGGAGAACCCTCAAAATATCTTTCATTGTAACTATTCCAATGACTTCTTTTTTTTCTAAGTTAACAACAGGTATTCTTGTTATATTATTCATCAACATCTTATCAGAGGTATGTAAGAGTTCATCATCTGGAGAAACATATATAACAGGACTTGCCATTATCTCTTTGACTTTTGTTTTTGCACTCTTATTTTTCGCAACAGCTTTTCTTACCATATCCATTTCTGTGACAATTCCTAATAGTTTAGTGCTTCCAACAACAAGAACATTTCCTATCCTATACTCCTCCATTTTCTTTGCAGCTTGCTGTAGGGTGGTGTTTGGAGAAACTTTAGCTACGTCCGTTGTCATTACATCTTTTACTTTCAACCTTTTCCTAAAAAATGGTCTTCTCATAAGTATAATAAAAGTAATAATAAAGGGGATAAAAGTTAATTAACAATTGTCGAAGTTAAATACAAGTTTTTCTATCCAAACTTTACTTCTTACTTTAGAGATTATATATTTCAATATATCTTTGGGGGGATAGACTCTTAATTCCATTAGATTCTGAAATGTTTTCATAGAGGTAGTTATTTTATTCTTGAAAGCAAGTTATTGATTTTTATATCAATCTTTTAGAGGACAAGCCCTTTTTCTCAAAAATATAAAAAGGATAGATTGGCTCAGCAGGATAGAGAATTAGTAATCTCCATTAGGATTTGAAAAGGGGATGAAGGAGTAACGAGATTGCTGGAAAGAGAAGAGAGAAGATACAAAGACAATAAATCTTAATTCGTATAATCCTAAAAAGAAGATTAGTACCAAGTTCGAGATGGATCTGGTGAACCTAATTCTAAAACTCCTGAAGAACATGATTCTCCTTCTATAGTTACTGAACCTCGATGGTTTTTTGTTTCTATATTAGTGCCAAGCTCTTTTATTCCAATACAAAACTTGCTATAGTTCCAAGGGACTGGAACTGTTTTAGGAAGACCTTTTAAAGAAATTGTCTTTATTTCTGCGAGAGCTATGTGCTGACACTTACCCTCTTTGTTATGCTTCTCATAATTGTCTATATGTTCTGGAATTGTACCTAAATGGATAAACCTACCTTTACTATCCCTTGGTTGGTTTTTATGTCCAAAACACCATACTACATCAACAGGTCTTCTATTATGCTTATATTCTCCAACCTTCAATGTTTTTTTCATAATATACTTTATTTGAATTTCAAAATCTTCTTCGCTCAGCTTTAATTTTTGGTTTCTTGCCAACGAATAGCATAAAATCAGGTATAGAACCCCCCCCTGTATAAAGTTACTATATTACTTTGGAAACGTTGCACTAGAACTTTTAAATTATTAACTATTTTTATAAGTTTTTATATCCTTCCTCATTTTCATAAATACTTCTCTCTCTCACTTTTGTTGGCTCTTTTTTTGAGAGTTCTCTTTTAAATTCATAAATGTAATCTGTTCCTGCCTGAGTCATCCTTTCATCGTGGGTTACAATAAAAACCTGCTCAAACAACTCTGTAATCTTTGTCCTTAAAACTTCAGTCAGGTTTTCAATTGTGTTTGAATCTAAATTAGGGGTTGGCTCATCCAATATTAATAGTTTTAGGTTTGGTGCGAGAACTATAGACAATGCAATCCTCATCACTAAAGAAGCAATTACTCTCTCACCTCCTGAAGAGAAACCTTCTACATTTACCCACCTATTTTTCAAATCACAGAGTTGTAAAAGGTAATCCCTATTTTCTATTTTAAATCTAATCCCTATATAATCTTCGTAAAGATAAATATATCCCCACAGTTCATTCATCACCTCATTCAAAGTTTTAACAAACTCTCCTCTTAAAACTTCTTGAATTTCAATCAAGCTATCTGCAAATTTTAGAGTTGTAGACTTGGCATAATCTAAAAATCTAACTTCTTTTTTGTTTTTTTGCAAAAATTCCAAATCTTTCTTTATTTGTCCCAAACTTTTTTCTTTTTCTGTTTTCATCTCTTCTTTGTACTTAAGATCTAATTTAGTGGTTGACAAAGACCTTTTTGCTTCTTCAACTTCTTTCTTTAATCTATCAAATTCCAACTCATCAAAAGAAATTTTCTTAATTTCATTTTCAATTTTTTCTTGCTCTTGTTTCAAATTTCTTACCTCTTGTTTTTTTGTTTCTACCAACTTTAGTTTTTCAAGTAAGGTCTTCAAATCCCTAACCCCTCTCCCTATATCTGATAAATCTATTTTTTCATGTTTTATTACTTCCAGCCTTTTTTTAAAATTAGATAGATCTTGTTCAGCTCTTTTGAGTTGTTCTGCTCTTTTTTTAAAAAAATTTGCTTTTTCTCTATTTTTGCTTTCAAATTCAAATTCTTGTTTTTTTGATAAAAATTTATTTTCCAATTCTGAATTTTTTTTGTTAAGTAAAAATGATTCTCCCTCTTTCTTATTTATTAATTCTTCTCTTTTTTCTCTTTTAAGTTCTCTATCACAGGTTGGGCACCTCTCTTTACTCTCTTTTAGGTTTTTTATAGCATTATCCAAACCTTGTTTTTTCAATTTATTGTTAATTAAGGTTTCTTTTAATTCCTCTATCTCTTTTTCCAACAAGCTAAATTTTTCTTCATCAAAAGTTTGTAAAAATAATTCTGCTTCTTTTTTCTCCCTAACCCTCTTCTCTGATTCATTTATTTTTGAGAGTAGGGTGGACTCTTCTTTTTCTCTCTCCAACTCCTTTTTTTCAAGATTGTTAAAAACCGTTTCTTTATTTTTTAATTCTTTTTCTACTTCTCCTACTCTTTTTTTTGGAGTTTCTTTTATTTCATTCTGAAAAACAGAAATTGTTGTCTTTAATTCAATTAGTTTGTTTTTCCTTTCTTCAATTTTAGTTTTCTTCTCTTCCAAATTTTTTAATTTTTCCATATTTTCCTTTAACGTAGCGTCTAATTTTTTTATTTTATCCTTAGAAGAAGATATTTCATCGCTTAATTTACCTAAATAATCTTCCGCTTCTTTTTTGGTATTTTTTAGCTCATTTTCATCAAAACCTGAGAGGGTTTCTTCTTTTGCATTTTTTAAACTCTTAAATTTATTTGATATTGAAGTTGTTTTTATCCTCGCCAACTCAAATTTTGAAAGTTTTAACAATTGGTCTATATATTCTATCCTGTTCCCTGGAGGAAGGGTCAAAAAATAATCTAGATGGTCTTGCTCAGCATAGATTGCTCTGGAGAATAATTCATAATCTATTTTTAAAATGTGTTCAACTGCCTCTGTAACCTGTGCTTGGTTGATTGCTATTAATTTTTCATTTTCCCTCAATTCTGCGTTTGGGGGTCTATCCAAACAAATTTCCCTCCTGATTTCATAATTTTTTTTATCTACTTCAAAATTTATTTTAATTTTTGCTGACTCTTCTCTAATAGGTTTATTCATTATCAAATCCGAAACCCTTATCTTCCTTTTATGTATTTTTGGTGTAGTCCCAAAAAATGCAAAGCAAATTGCATCAAGAATTGTGGATTTCCCAGAGCCAGAGATTCCTACAAATATATTATTCCTCTCCGTGAATTTCAGTTGGGTTTTTTTATGGGATTTGAAGTTTGATAGTTCAATTTCTTTAATCATAATTGGAATAAATAGAAAACTAAATCAATAAATTATAACAGTGTAATAAAAACAATTTAAAGTTTTTTACGTATTTATAATTAGGCTAACAGCGACTAAAAGTAGTTCAACTACTCTAAATAGTTCCGTTGGTTAATAGGAAGAAAATGGCAGATAACGAGATCTTGGTAGGGAAAAAGCCTTTGATGAGTTACGTCCTCGCGGTTATAACTCAACTTTCAGAGGGCGGAGGTGAAGTAGTAATAAAAGCCAGAGGTAGAACAATCAGTACTGCAGTTGACATTGCGCAAATTGTTAAAAACAAATTTGCTAAGGATGCAAAGGTAGGTCAAGTGAAGATCGGTACAGACGAATTAGATGCAAAGGAAGGTGGAAAAATAAATGTTTCAACAATTGAGATACCTATGAGTAAATAGTTTTTATTTTTTATTTTTAATTGATTTTTTGTATGTTGGCAGATAAATTGATCATTAGGTTATCGTTGGTTGTTATTATCCTTGGTTTAGTTGGACTGTATTTAACAAGTATTTTTGTAGAGCCTGAGTTTGTTGGATTATCTGAAATTAGTACAAAAAATGTTGGGGATGTTGTAAAAACCAGGGGTATAATCTCAAGCTATTCTTTTTCAGAAAAATCTAAAACTTTGTTTTTAGATTTAGAAGAAAACGGAAAAAAACTAAGCGTTGTACTATTTAATTTTGATGAAAATCCGTTTGAGAGGGGAGATGAAGTTTCTGTAAAAGGAGAGGTTTCTGTTTATGAAGGAAAACTGGAGATCATTGCCAGAGATATTGAGAAAATTAAATAGAATATGAAGTTTTCCTCTACCACGCTGCGCTCTCGCCTAATCGGTAGGGGGGTAATTAACAGGAATTTAACGGTTTCGCTTGGTTGCACTTGCTCTGCCTAAATCTCAACTTATATATTATACATTATAAACAACTTCTCACAAAACCATAAAACAAAGGTGATGGTTTTAGCGGATTTGATTTAAATTCCGGGTGTGCCTGTGTTGCTACAAAAAATTTGTGTTTTGGGAGTTCCATAAATTCCATTAATTTTGTCCTGTCTTTTCTTAAGAGATAACCTGAAAATATTAACCCTTTCTCTTCCAGAATAGGTATAAACTTTGGGTTTATTTCATACCTGTGCCTGTGCCTCTCAAAGATTTTGTTACCTTTAATCAAATCAAAGTTTTTATACAATTCATAAACTTTTAAATTCTCTTTTAAAATTGTTGGGTAACCCCCAAGTCTCATCGTTGCTCCATATCTGTTATTCTCTAACACTTGTTTTTGTTCTGGTAAAATAGCTATGACTGGATTTTTTGTATTTTCATCAATCTCTGTTGAATTTGCATCTTCTAAACCACAAACATTTCTCGCAAATTCAATAACTGCAAGTTGCATTCCTAAACATAAACCCAAATAAGGAATTTTATTTTCTCTTGCATATTTTACAGCAGAGATAATACCTTCAACTCCCCTGCTTCCAAAACCTCCTGGAACTATTATTCCATCATATTGGCTCAAGGTTTTTATTGAATTTAAATCCTCTTCAAAGTGTTGAGAATTTACCCATGTTAAATCAGGACTAACACCATTAGCCCAACATGCATATTTTATTGCCTCAATTACAGAAATATAAGAATCAGATAAAACAAAATCCCCAGTTGCAAAATATTTTCCAACAACTGCAATCTTGATTTTTCTTTTTATTGATTTTATTTTCCTGATAAGTTGCTTCCAATCCTCCAAATCAGTTTTTTTGGGATTTAAACCAAATTTTTTAAGAATTTTAGTGGCAAGGTCTTCTCTATCTAAACTCAAAGGCACCTCATAAATAGAATCTACATCAGGGACAGAAATAACACTCTCATTGGGCATATTACAGAATATTGATAATTTTTTCTTCCTCTTTTCATCAAGAGTCCTTTCTGCTCTTGCAAGTATAAAATCAGCCTGAATACCTGCCGAGTTTAAAGACCTGGCTGCATATTGGGTTGGTTTTGTTTTCATCTCACCAATTTTTTCAGGGATGGGTAAATAGCTAACTAAAATAAATAAAACATCCTTTGGTTTTTGTAATCTCATCATTCTGGCAGCTTCTAAAAATAAAAGATTTTGATACTCTCCTACTGTTCCACCAATCTCTATTAAAACAAAATCAGCCTGGGTTTTTTGAGCTACTTTTTTTATTCGTAAAATTACCTCCTTGGGAATATCAGGCACTACCTCTACACATCTTCCCCTATATCCTAAATTCCTTTCTCTTTCTATTACTGCCTGATAAACTCTACCTGTAGTGATATAATTATCAGTTGATAAATTTTCACCCAAAAATCTTTCATAATTTCCAACATCCTGATCACATTCCGTGCCATCATCAGTTACAAAAATTTCCCCATGTTCAACAGGGTTCATCGTTCCTGCATCAACATTGACATAAGGATCAATTTTAATTGCTGTAACTTTAAATCCTCTTGATTTTAAAATCCTGCCAATAGAAGCCACTGCAGTCCCCTTTCCAACAGAAGACATCACTCCACCAATCACAAAAATATATTTTATCTGCATCATTAATATAAAATAATTTTTAATTAAGAAAGTATAACAGTGTTATAAAACCAAAATTTCGTTAGAGTTGAATACCCTAAATCAAATATAAATTGTCAACTTTTACCGATATTGTCTTTATTCCCCTATATCTCTAAAAATTTTGATGGTCTAAAAATTGAAGTAAAATTATGTTGGACACCGTCCAATAATAAATAAAGTATATTTATGGTGAAAGAAAAGGATAGAAAGAAAATAAAGAAAATTTTGCTGACTCTAGTAAAAACTTCAGAAGGGTTGTGGGTTAGAGAGATAGCAAGAGAGACAGGTATTGCTAAATCCACAGTCCATTATTATATAGATAAAGTTATAAACGAAATCATAGAAAATATTGGTGTAAAAGATAAGTCTGGTAGGTATTTTGGTGTAAGAATTATAAGATTGAAGCCTAAAATAAGAGATACTATTGAAAAGGAAGGTTTAAAAAAGGTATATAAATTCTTAAAAATATCTAAAAATAGTGCGTGAACTTCACGTGAACTGGATGTGAATAGCCTGAACTTCACGTGAACGTAAAGTCTAAAATTTGAGGGTTATAGTTGAAATAAAAGGGTCGTGTGAATCTAGTGTGAATAGTGTGAACTTCACGTGAACTAAAAAGACGTTTTATATAATGGATTTTCCAAAAAATGGTTTTTTATTTATATATAACTATATAATTATGTAGCCTGTAGATAACTATCAAAATATAAATGAACTTCAGGTGAACTTGGCGTGAACAGCGTGAACTTCAGGTGAACTTGGCGTGAACAGCGTGAACTTCACGTGAACTAAAAAGATAAAGATGGATGAGATAGAAAAATACCAAAAATGGTTGGATAAACAAAATCTTAGAAGAAACCCTTTTACTTTAGAGATAAATCCTTCAATAATAGTTGGGTATAAAGAACAAATAACAAAATTGCTAAAAAATATTAACCAGCAGCAAAAAATAATTTTACTCACAGGAGCCACTGGAAGTGGAAAAACAAGTATAGTTTCTTATTTAACTTTAACAAATAAAGATTACAGGGTATTAAACAAACCACCAAGGGAAGTTTCAAAGTTATTAAATATTTCAAGTTATTTTATCAAAGATCTACCTTTTTTAGCTAAGATTTTTGTGAGAAAACCGAAAAAAATAGATGATTTTCCTGATTTTTTAAATAAAATTATAAAAAAACCAAAAGTTTTGTTTATCGATGAATCTCACGAGGCAAGTATTGAGGTTTTGGAATGGCTTAGAATTATCTCTGACCAAGTACAAAACCTAACGATTGTATTCTCCGCTCTTCCTGTATTTAATGAAATTTTGAGTAAAAATCTGGAAACATTAAAAAAAAGGATCATAGAAACTGTTGAATTAGAGGCCTTAACAAAAGAAGAAGTAGAAAAATTGATAAGAAAGAGGATAGAAACTGCTGGTGGAACTGATATAAAACCCTTCACTTACAATATAATAGAATATATTTATTCTAGAACTGGAGGATTCCCAAGAGCTGTTGTAATATTATGTAATAATCTAATAAATCTTGGCGCTGAGAATGAGGCTGAGAGAGTAGATATGAACTTAATATCTAAAAAACCCCCTATAGAACGAGAAAAAAAGCTAAATATAGAAAATTTAAAGGATTTATCAAGTAAGCAAAGAAAGATTATTAATCTTATTGCAGAATCCGAACCCCTCACACCTAATAAACTTATAAACTATTTTCCAGATTATCCCTCAGAAAAACATGGATTAAGAGCAATAAATAACCTACTAAGAAGGCTTGTAAAAGAGGGTTATATTGAGAGGGAAAGAAAAGGAAAAAGTTATTATTATAAACTAAATCCTTCTACCAGAACAGTTTTGGTAAGATCTTAATTATATATAGAGTTGTTGCTTATTATACCTTATCACAGAGTGCAGATAAGTCAAGTCAAACTTAAAATACAGAGAATTTATCTTGCTTAGAACCATCAATCACCAAAAACATTATTATGTAACAAGTTTATAATTATAACACTGTAATAAGAGAATTACTCAGACCCTTAGTTTTCTTGTGGAGATGAACTGTCTTTAATAATAAGTTCAAAGATGGTTCAAGAAAAACAAAACTTATTTTTACTAAAGAAGACAACAATAATCTCATAGAAAGGTATCACAGAGAGTTTAGAGAATTTGACAAAGTCAGGAGAGGTTTTGGAGCAGATTTAACAGCAGAAGAATGGGAAACCTTTTTTAAGATTTATCATAATTTCATAAAACCACATCAGGCTTTAAATGGTTTAACTCCTTCTCAAGTTGCTACTAATTTGATGTTTCTTGGTAAAAATAGAGGGTTAGGCTTGTTGAAATTGGCCTTAGGAAATAAGAAATAGTTGTTAGTAAAAAAAGAGTCTTTATACTATTTATATATTTATATACAGTATTAATTATATGGAACTTGTGTCATTAAAAAATGTATCTTTAGATTCTAAAGTAAAACTACTTAAAGAGCTAGGATTTGATTCTGATGGAGAATTTGTGTTAGATAAACAAGGTAATAAGGTTCTGGATAAATATCTAGAAATACCTATAAGAGTAAGTAGGATGTTAATTCTTCCAGGAAGTAATATCATATTAGACGATAGTGAGCTAAGTCTTTCTAAATATATAGAAGAGTATGGGGATATCTTCTAAAAAAAATTCGAACAGTTCTGTAGAAGACGTGGCTAAAGGTGTTACAAAAGGTGTTTTAGAGTAGTCCTCAGAAACTATTATTAGATATATCACCAAGTTAAAAAACAAAAAACTAGGATTTATCCAAGATGAAAAAACTATAAAATTAGTAAGAGAAATATATAACTCAGGAGAATCAAAATTTTATAATACTTATATAAAAGATAAAGAACTTCTATTTTTAATAAACATGGGTTTAATACTAAGGAAATTAGAAGAAGAGGATAAAGATAGACTAGCAAATCTTCGGGATAAGATATATAGAAAATATGATATCAAAGGACTTCACATAGCTCAGTTTGTTCAGAATGGAATTTTAAATAGATATATAGGTATTTCGATAGATGAAATGACAACTTTAGACAAATTTCAGGAGGATATATTAAAAGTCTTGCATAATATAGATAAATATGTTTTATTCGTTGAAGGAACCGACAATTCTAGCATGGTCATACAAAAAGTAACAGTTATGAGTGTATATGATTTACCAATATTTATTGTTTCAGGAATTGGTTCGGCAGCAGATATTGTGAAAGAATCTGAAGATAGGATAAAAGAATTTTTTCAAAGCTGTGAATTAGAAAAAATGAGTAAGGGTAAAAAAGAAATTTTGTTTTTTAAAAGAATTCGGATTTAAAGGATCTTTGAAATTAAAGAAAACTAAAAATTTTATCAACCGAATGCAACAACCTTAAAAATCAACCGCATTTGTTGACAAAAAGAAAAATATTATATTATTACACTGTTATAATGTATGAAAATAAGATAATATTATAACATTCCAATGGAAACAAAGGGGAGTCCCACTAACAGTCCAAAATACATTTTCTAAAAGATATAATAAAAAACCAAAAACTATATATAATTTCCATACGAAATATAGGTATGCAAAAGAAACTTAAAAAATATTTTTTGGAATACCTTAACAAACAAGGTTTTTTTATTGATAAAAATCTACTAACCCCTAATTATATACCAAATGAAATTTTACACAGAGATGAGCAAGTTTCAAATATTGCAAAGGTTCTAGCCCCAGCATTGAAAGTAGAGCAACCCTCAAATTTATTTATTTATGGGACAACAGGAACAGGAAAATCTGTTGCTATAAAATATATTTTTAATGAATTAATAAGTACAAAAAACACAAATTTTAAACTCATTTATATAAACTGTAAATTAAAGAAAACATCAGATACAGAATATAGAATGTTGGCTTATATACTTAAAGAACTAAATTTTCCAGTTCCAGATACGGGATTGCCAACAGAAGCCTTATATAACAAATTGTTTGAGTTACTAGACAATAAAAAACAAATTTTCCTACTTGCTTTGGATGAGTTAGACGCACTTGTTAAAAAAATAGGGGATGGGCTTTTATATAATCTGACAAGGATAAACACAGAATTAAATAAATCAAAAATTAGCATTATAGGAATATCCAACGATATTTCATTTACAGATTATTTAGATCCAAGAGTAAAAAGTTCATTATCTGAAGAGGAGATAATTTTTCCTCCTTATAATGCAATGCAATTAAAAGATATTTTACAAGAGAGGGTGAAAATTGCATTAAAACCAGGAATTTGTTCTGAGGGGGTTATAAGTAAATGTGCAGCTATAGCAGCTCAAGACCAAGGAGATGCGAGAAGGGCTTTAGATTTATTAAGGGTTGCAACAGAAATTGCTGAAAGAAATGAAGATATAGAAATTACAGAGAATCATGTAACTATTGCAGAGCAGAAATTAGAATTAGATAGGGTTGTGGAGTTAGCGAAAGTTCAACCAAAGCATTCACAATTAACTCTTTATTCAATTTTAAAACTTTTTGAAAAAGGTACCGAGCAGATTTTGACAGGAGATGTTTATGAAATCTATTATTTACTTTGTAAAAGAAATGGGTATAGATTTTTAACCCAAAGAAGGGTTTCTGATTTAATTTCTGAATTGGATATGCTTGGGCTGATTTCAACAAAAGTTGTTTCAAAAGGAAGATACGGGAGGACAAGAGAGATTAGAATAGCAATCGCAAAAAAACCTTTTGATGTTTTAAAATCATATTTTTCCAATTTGTTTGAAATATGACATTAACTTATGAAATAATTAGAGAAGTTAAACAAAAAGAAAAATCAGAAAAGTTGCAATACCTCCCAGAAAATTTTTTTGAAGATGTGGTGGAGTATATCAAACTAAAAAAAGGAGCCATAGAAGAAACAGCTGCGAAAAATCTTGTCCAGAGCATTTTTGAATTAAGAAGAAAGAAAATTTTAAATATTGCTTCACTCTCCTACAAAACAGAAAAAATACCTGAAAATTTGGAGGAAAATGAAAAAAGATTATATCTAAGTATAATCAAACTTTTGAGAGAAAATTTTGAAAGAAAAACAATTATATCTTCTGAAAATAAATCTCCACAGAATAAAAAAGAAGTAAAAAAACCAGAAGAAATTCAGAACTTAGAGGATAAAAAAACAAGATTAACTAAAACAAGGGTCATGTTTTTAGCAGATATCCCTGAAATATTTTTACCCTCTGGTAACTCTTGTTCTTTTAAAAAAGGAGAAGAAAAAGAAATTGATTTAACTGTTGCCAAAGTTTTAGAAGAAAAAGGATTTTGTAGATTAGTATGATTATAACAGTGTAATAATTGAAGTATGACTGATTAAAAAGAGTCAAGTTGGGCTAGAAAGAAGAGATATAGACTATCTATGTCAATGAGTATAGAAAGAAAACAAATTATTATTTTATGAACGTAGTTGTTTCAGCAGTTTTGATAATTGCCTTTTCAATATTGGTAGTAGGTTTAGTCCTTCAGTTTGCAGTTCCATTAATACAAGAACACAAACAAGAATTGGAATTTCAACACGGAAAAGACATAGTAAATTTTCTTTCAATCACAACTTCAAACCTAATCTCAGAACCTATAAATTCTTCAAGAAAAATAGAAATAGAGTTTAAGAGAGGAATATTAAAATTCTCAAATAATGTAATTTCTATTTCAACAGTAACCCAAAACTACAACAAAACCTTTGATAAAATTCAATTCAACGAAATAGAAGTACAACCTGGAAAAACGAAAATAGAATTAACAAAAACAGGCAAAAATGAGGTAAAGGTACTCTTATATTAATTCCAAAACATCCCGAACATCCTCAAAAATAAAATCAGGTTTCAATTTCTCTGCTGATTTTCTATCCAAAACACCAGTAAGAACAACACCTATTTTTATTCCAGCATTTTTCCCCATCTCAATATCTTTAACCGTATCTCCAATATAGAGTAACTCTTTTTTTGAAATGGCAAAAATTCCAAGAATACTCAAAATCATATCCGGACCTGGTTTTCCATTTTTCACATCTCCTGTGCAGATGTTGTAATCAGTTAATTTATCCAACTTAAATTTTTCCATGAAAAAATTATTTATCTCAGAATCATTTCCGGTGATAGTAGCTCTTTTTATTCCTTTTTCTCTAATATCCTGCAAAACTTTTTTTGTGAAAGGAAAAAGCTTAAATCTATCTAAAAATAACTTATCTTTTCTTTCTTTTTTAATATCTTTTATAACTTCTCCTGTTTTGTCTTTAGGAACCAGGGCTTTAATAACCTCATCAGTCTCTTTATAAAACTGATTTTTTATATCTTTTTCACTAAGTTCTATTTTGAATTTTTTTAGAACTTTTTTGACCAAAGATAACCAAACCTCCACAGAATCTATTAAAGTTCCATCCAAATCAAAACCAATAACTTTAAACTCATTTACCATTTATATACTTAAAAATTAACAAAAAAATAAAACACTAAAGGTATTTTTTAAGTTTTTTTTCTATTAATGCTAATCCATTTCTTGCATCACTGACTTTTTTACCACCGACACAAACTATACTTCCACTTGAGAAAATAAGGAAGGATACTTTAGGTTCATTCAATCTACAAATCAAACCAGGGAAGTTTTCAGGCTCATACTCAGAATCTTCTATTCTAAAAGCTAAAGTCTCTAAATCAAGGTCATAACCAAGATTTCCAACAGCAACAATGTTCTCTATTTTTGTTTTATATTTCTCAGGTATTTTAACACCTAACTTTCTTATCATATCCATAATTTTTCTTATTCCCTGAAGGGCTTCCTTTTCAGTCTTCGAACCAACACAAACAATTGTTCCTGACCTAAAAACAAGAGCTGTTATGTTAGGATCCTTTAACCTTACTACCAACCCAGGAAATGCTTCAGGCTCGTATTCTACAGATTCATAATATTCTGAAATTTTTGTGAGAGGGAACCCAACATTAACATGTGTTGATACAACAACATTTTGAATTTTTATTGATTCCATATTAAAAAATAAAATAAAAGTATTTAAGGTGAGCCTTTTTAACTGACAAAAAGCCAGAGCGAAAAAAGAGATTTTTTTAGCATAAGTTTTGTATTTTTTAAATCTGATAAATAATTATTTTGTGATTTAGTAGCAGATATATCTTTGATTCCCTAAGTTGTCCAAACACAAATAAGAGAGGGGTTATATAGGATTATTGATTAAAACTCCCGTAGAGCTTTATATCAAAAAGAGTAAAAGTTTTATAATTAAATATAAATTTTTTAAGATTTTTTAACAATTTTTTTAATTAGTTCGGAAATTTCTTTCAAGTTCATCACATTTAAAAACAACAATAAACCAACAAATATCAAAATAGAAACAGAAAAACAAACGAAGACTTCTAGAAATACATTAATATAAAGCAGATTTTTGAGAAGGTAAATAGACAAAAGTGAAAAAATCCCTATGATTAAAGTCTTAAACCAATTTATAATAGGAACCTTTAATTTAACAAATTTCTTTAATTCAAAAAATGAAAATAGAAACATTACTGTGTAAGTCAAAAGGGTGGATATTGCAGCCCCTATAATCCCTATTTTTGGAATAAGAATTATATTTCCAATTAAATTCATAATTGCTCCAAAATAGATAATTTTTGTATAATTTTTTGGTTTCCCCAGCCCATTCAAAACAGTCCCGTTTATCTGTGTTATTGAGAAAAATATTGCTCCAATTGCAAGGATTTTTAAAACATTAGAACCCTGTGCATAAAAGGACCCAAAAAACAAATTTAAAATTTCTGCTGAGAATGAAAAAGCCATCAGAGCAAAAGGAATTATTATAATCCAGATATATCTATAAATTAAAGAAATACCGGTTTCAAGACCCTTTAATCTTTTTGTTTTTAGTTCTGTGACTAGAGGGAATAAAACAGCTGCAAAGGATCCTGCAAAGAACCAGAGAAGCCTAGCGGTTGGCCGGGCTGTCTGGTAAATTCCAACCTCAGGAAGACTTCTAAAAAAAGTAATTAAAATTGTGTCAGTATGACCTATTATAATTCCTGCCACAGAAGAAAGCATTATCGGAAACCCATAGAAGAGTAATTTCTTTGTCAGTTCTTTGCTAAAATCTAATTTTACTTTAGGGATTAATTTCACAGCAGGAAAATAAAATATCAGGATTACAAAAAAATATGAGGTAAGAAAACCTAATGCAGGAGAGAGAGTAGAGAAGTTTAATGAAATAAACAACCAGGTTATTACAAAATAAAATAATATTCTACAGAACTTTGCTATTGCAAAATGTTTCATAATCTGGAAACCCTTGAATATTTGTTGTATTGTACCAGGGAATATTCCAACAAAATAAGCAATTGCTAAAAATTTTATGACAAGAACACCTTTTAATATATTCCCAGAAAGATGTAAATAATTTATTGCAAGAAACTCTGCACCAAAGAAAAGGATTATGGTGATTATCAAGGCAGGAAACAATCGAATAAAAAAGATAGTAAAAATAGAGGCCTTTAATTTTTTAAATTTTTTTTCTGCTTTAAATTTCGAAATATGATAAACTAAACTACCTCCAAGACCTAAATTTTTAAACAATCCAAACAAGCCAATTAGGGATAAAGAAGCATAGAAGAGACCGTAATCTGTAGGAGTTAAATTTGAAGTTAAAACAAATCTTAGCAAATAACTAACAATTGCCCCTAAAACACCAAACAGAAAAACAAAAAATACTCCGGAAGCAGTTCTTTTTAAATAATTTTGATTTTCCATAAATTGTGGTTGCAATTAAGTTATGCTATTCTGTTGTTTTGCCTGTTTATGGTTTTGGCAGGTATTCGAAAGAATCTATTGATAGTATTCTGAATCCAAAAGATAAGCAAGAGCTGGATATGATTTAAGTTCTTATTGATTTCTATACCTATATATTAAAGATATTTTAATAATGAAGTATAAAATCAAAGGTCTGTCTAACAAAGAGATAAAAATGATATCTTATTTACAATTACATAAAAAATCATTTTTTAGTAAGAAGGATATTGGAAGGTTCTTTAATGATTACAATGAAATGATTGTATACTTGCATAGATTAGCAAAAAAAGGCAGAGTTGTGAAGTTATCCAGAAACAGATATTTATTAGTCCCTATTCAAGCCTATTCTGGCTGGAGCGAACACCCTTTTGTAATTGTTGATGAATTGTTTGTTCAAAAAAATTATTATATAGGTAATGTAAGTGTTTTACATTACTTTGGATTAATAGAACAGATTCCCAAGAAAGTTTTTGTATATTCTTCTACAAGGCAGGGAACCAAAAAAATTCTTGATTTTGAAATTGTGTTTAAAAGAATAAACAGAAAATACCTGTTTGGTATAGAAAAGATTAGAATAGAGGATCATAAAGTAAATATAGGAAGTAAAGAGAAAGTTGTTTTAGATTGCCTGATTGAAGGTTGGGGGTTAGAAAGAATAAAACCTTTTATTAAAAAACTAAACCAGAAAAAGTTAACTAAATATGCTATGAAAATAAATAAAATAACCATAGTTAGAAAATTAGGTTATCTTTTTGATTGTTTGAATATTAGTTCTGATACTCTTTTAAAGGAGAGTAATAAACACAAAACTTATTCCGGAACTAAGATTTCCAAATTAATAAAAAAATGGAAGTTGTATCTTTAGATATCCTGAAAAATATTGCAGGAAAAAAAGGATTTAATGTTTATATAATCGAAAAAGATTATTATTTGATTTTTAGATGTAATTAAATTTTTAAAGAAGAGTTTTAGCAAGTTAAAGATGAATGAGGAAAATATTAATTCAGATTAATTAATTTCTGAATTATTTATGATAGATCAGATATTTGCAAAATTTAATCCTTAAATAAACTTATTATATCTAATAAAATGAGTGAGGAGATGCCGTTTTTTGCTGTAGGAAATGAAAAAGTAGAAAAAATTGATGAGCAAAGATTATGCAACCCAGAGATTTTGCATTGCAGAGAGTGTGGTTCTTTATTAACTCTGAAAGAAACAAACACTGTAAAAAATAATTCCAAAACCAATCTAATTTTTGGTCATTGTGACAGATGCAATACAGATTATCTGGTTTGTATTGAAAATAAAAAGAACAAATAGAAGTAATTAAGAGGGATAAACCAGCCCAGGCATCAATTTTTTTGTTTGGTAAAAACTCACAAGCAGAACCGTTAACACCAAAAATTCATTGTGGTAGACTTAAAAATGAAATTTTAGAAAATCTATTTACACAGAGAGATAACTTAAAAAGTTAGGGTTGGATGAAAAGCAGATTAGGCTGTAGAATTTGTTAAGGAAAATTACAAATAAAAATTATCTGGAGTTATTTTGTGTTTCAAAGAAAACAGCAAGCAGAGAACTTACTGAAAGAAAGGTTTTTGAAAGAAAAGGTGTTATGGGTAAAGAACTTTTTAGTTTTTATGATAAAAGTTTCTGTTCTTTTCCCTGTTTATGGTTTTCCAACAATAACTCTTTTATATATTGGATATAATAATATCATTATGGATATAAAATTAACCAACCTTATGATAGAAATATTGGAAAAATATACCACCATTTTTGATGAGCCGATTTATTCAAGAAAACTATCTGTTTTAATTAACAGAAATCATAGATCAATAGATATATGCTTAAAAAAGATGGAAGATCTAAAATTGTTAGGTTCAAAGAGAAAGGGCAAGGAAATAGAATATTATTTAAATTTTAATAATCCATCAATAAACCCCTTTTTGTGTTTATCAGAAGAAACAAAACTGCAAAAGGCAGTGAAAAAATATCCCCCCTCTATTAAAAAAACAGTTTTTGATTTAAGAAAAGAATTTATTCTTTATCCAAATAACTTGGATTTTTGTCTCTTATTTGGATCTTTTGCGAAGGATTATTATATGAAAAAAAGTGATTTGGATTTATTAATTGTAGCAGAAAACAAAAAGATTATAAATAAAAGGATAGAGAAAGTTGAAAATATCTGGGGGGTAGAAATTTCACCAATTTTTATGATTCTCAAGGACTTTGAGCATAATCTAAAAACCAAAAATCTGACTTTACAGGATATTTTAAAGAACCATTTGGTTCTTATAGGTGGAGAAAATTTTTGGGGTGAAATTATAAAATGGAAGTTATAAAATATTTTAGAGATAAAACCTTAAGAATATCTCAATCTTCAGAGGATATAAAAAGAAGTTATTTAAATAAAGCAAGACACAATTTAGAAGCTGCTAATCTAAACAGTAAAGAAGGATTTGATGATTGGGGTATCATTGCAAGTTATTATGCTGCTTATCATGCAGCTTTGTCTGTTTTAGCAAAGATGGGTGTAGTTTCGAAATCACATATAGCTACGATTTCTTTTTTATATGCTTTTCTTGCCAAAGAAAAGATTTTAGATGAAGAACTTGTAAACAATTTAGACAAATTAAGAGAGGTTCAGGAAGAATTGTTAATAAAAGATAAGGAGATAATAAATTTGAAAGATTTGAAGAAAAAAAGAATATCTGCTCAATATGGTTTAAAAACAAGTTTTAATAAGGATTTAGTTAGTGATTGTTTAAAGACTGCAAGAGATTTAGTTGTAAGATTTGAAGAAATTTCAGATAATTTGACCCCAGATTTTATTGACAAAACCAGAATATTATTGAGTAATCTTTTAAAAAATACTTCTAGTAGAATTCAAAGAAACTCCAAAATTAGATAATGAAATTGGAGAAACAATTTCTGCTTTTTCAAACACAAAAGGTGGAATTATTTTAATTGGTGTTTCTGATTCAAAGAAAGTGATTGGTGTAACAATTGGGAAAAATACAATTGAGGAATTAGCAAATTACATAAAAAGAAATACAGACCCGCAGATTTATCCATCAATCAAGATTGAGGAAGTGAAGAATAAGAAGATTATCTTAATTGAGATTTCAGAATCAAGAGAAAAACCTGTTTTCTTCAAGAACCACGCTTACAAAAGAGTTGGTAGAACAAGTCCAGAGTTGAAGTCTGCAGAGATTAGAAAACTGGCAAAAGAAACAGGAGAGAAGGTTTATTGGGATGAACAGATTTGTAGGGAAGCAAGGTTGGATGATATTGACTGGAACTTTGTGAGAACTAACTTTATTCCTTTGTATGAAAAAGTGTGTGGAAAGAAAGTTGAGGGCAAGCCCTTAGATTTGTTAAAGTCATCAGGTTGCATAAAAAAAGACAAACCAACAAATGCTGGAATTTTGTTATTTGGTAAAGAACCTCAAACATTCTTCAAAAATTCATATATTGCTTTGGCCAGGTATCCAGGAAAAGAAGTTTTTGGGGAGAAATTGGATTACAAAGAATTTACTGGAAATTTATTTCAGCAGATTGACAGTTGCAACAATTATATTGTTGAACATACCACTTTAATGTCAAGATTAATTCCCGGGGAGGTTAGAAGGACAGACATTCCTGAATATGGCAGGTTCTCTGTGAGAGAACTAATCACCAATGCAATTTGCCATCGGGACTATTCTGACCAGGGAAGCAAGATTATTATCAAAATATTCAAGGATAAAATTGAATTTTATAATATTGGGGGTTTACCTAAAGGGATCACTCCTGAGAATATAACTTCAAAACAGTATTCCCGAAACCCGACAATTGCAAAAGTTTTAGCCAAAGTCGAGTATATTGAAGAATTAGGTGAAGGGTGGGATAAAATCATTAAGGAACACAAAGAGCATCCTTTAAAACCTAAACTACCAGATATAAAATCTGATAGTGACACGACTCTTGTTGTTTTGTTCTCAACAAAAGAAAAATTTGAAGAAGAAAAATATATTTTGAATGAAAGACAAAAATATATACTTGAAAAAATAAAATATCAGGGTTTCATTAAAAGTATAGATATACAAAAGAAATTTGAGATAACCCGCGAGACGGCAAACAGAGATATTAACTATTTGATTACATTAAATTTACTAAAGAGAGGAGGTATTGGGAGATCTACCAAATATATATTAAAATGATTGCGTCAGATTTGCGTCAGATCTGCGTCAGATCAATAGAAAAAGAAGACAAAGACGCCAATAAAATATGACAAAAGTTTCACTTGTTTTGCCTGTTTATGGTTTTGGCAGGTATTTTGAGATCTAAACTTAAATTATGCAAAGAAGTTTATTAATCTTTTCTCCTTTCTTCCCACCACATATTGGTGGTTTGGAAAGCCATGTTTATGAGTTCGCAAAACTTATTTTTACTTCTAGCAGTATTATAGTAAGAAGTAAAGAGGCTATTTCACTCAAAAAAAGAGAGAGGGAGAGGGAGTATTTTTTAATAAACTCTGTTTATTTTTTCCTTTTGGTCAAAACTTATATAGTAAAAAAAGAAATTAAAAAATGGAGTTTATCTTATTCATAATTTTGGGATTAATCATAGGTGCTCTGATATGCGAATTGATTGATTCTTCTTTAGGAATGCTTTATGGGACAATTCTTTCCCCAGTCCTTATTATTGTTGGGTTTGAACCATTATTGGTAGTACCTTCAATTTTATTTTCTCAGGCAGTAGGAGGGTTTAGTGCAGCTGTATTCCATCACCGTTTAAAAAATGTAGATTTTAGTTTTAAAAGCAAAGACCCCAAGTATATCATTGAGAGATTGGCAAAATTGGGTTATAGAGAAACTTTTAATAGAGGAACAACTAAAGATTTAAAAGTTACCTTTTGTATTACTGGTTTAGGAGTTATTGCTATGATCTTCTCTGTTTTAATTGCGATAAATATTCCAAAAGTTGCTCTAAAAACTTATATCGGAGGATTAGTTGTAGTGATGGGAATCATTCTTCTTTCTAAGCTTAATCTCAGATTTTCTTGGAAGAGAATAATAGGAATAGGGATATTAAGCGCTTTTAATAAAGGGATATCTGGAGGTGGTTTTGGACCAGTAGTTACTTCAGGACAAATAATTTCTGGAAGAACTATCAAAAGCTCTATAGGATCTACTACCTTATCTAAAGCTCCAATTTGCATTGCTGGATTTTTAACTTACTATTTTACAAAGGGAATCTCTGGTTGGAACCTTCTTTTATTATTAACTGTAGGATCAATAGTTGGGGCTGTAATTGGTCCTCATTTCACTGCAAAATTTAAGTCAGAAAAAAAGTTAAAGATGATATTAGGAATTCTAATCACTATATTAGGAATATGCACCTTAATTAAAACCTGGCTATAAATATTATGATCTCTGCTCATGGTAGAAAATTAATAGATAAAACCCTATCCCCTCAAGAAAAGAGGGATATTTTAGAGAATATTGATAGTTTTAAAAAAATAAAGTTGGATGTAGAACAGGTTAAGGATGTAAAAAATATTGCCTATGGAGTTTACTCTCCCCTGACTGGTTTCCTAAAAGAAGATGATTTTAATAGAGTGGTCTCTGAGATGCGACTTACCAATGGAGTGATTTGGCCCATCCCAATCGTCCTGGATATTTCAGCAGAAGATTATAAAAGAATTAAAAATGAAAAAGAAGTTCTTTTAATAGATGGAAAAAAACCAGTTGCTCACTTAGAAAACATCCAAATTTTTCCTTATGATAAACATTCTTTGGCTAAGAATATGTTTGGTACTAAAGATAAAGATCATCCAGGGGTCAGTGAGGTTTATAAGATGGGTAAATTTTTGATAGGAGGGGAAGTTAAACTTCTGGATGATTCTCGAGAACCTTTTCCAGAGTATAATTTTACCCCTCAACAAACAAGAAAAATATTTAGAGAAAGAGGATGGGAAACTGTGGTTGCTTTTCAAACCAGAAATGTTCCTCACCTGGGTCATGAATTTTTACAAAAACAGGCTCTTAAAGAAACAGATGGTCTATTTATTCAACCAGTGATTGGAGAGAAAAAAATTAGAGATTTTAAAGATGAGTATATTTTAATAAGTTATGAGATTCTGATTAACCAGTATTATCAAAAAGATAAAACATTTTTAGGAATTTTACCTTTAAAAATGAGATATGCTGGACCAAGAGAGGCAGTTTTCCACGCTTTGATTAGAAAGAATTTTGGCTGTTCCCACTTTATTGTAGGCAGGGACCATGCTGGATGTGGGGATTACTACGGTCCTTTTGACGCTCAAAAAATCTTTAATAATTTTAAAAAAGAGGAGATTGGTATTGAGATTTTAAAATATCCAGAAGTTGTTTACTGGCCAAAAAAGAAAATTCATCTATTCCAGCCAGAATGCCCCAAAGAAGAGGCAGTTTCTTTTAGCGGAACAAAGCTTAGAGAACACATTCAAATCAAAAACACCCCTCCTGAATATGTTATCAGACCAGCAGTTTACAATTTCTTATCTCAAAGCAAAAACGCTTTAGTTGATGAAATGTACAAAAACCAAGTGGATCAGAAAGGGTTTGTTTTGTGGTTCACTGGCCTCAGCCAAGCTGGTAAGACCACTGTTGGCAACAGAGTTCACCAAATTTTGAAAGAGAAAGGATTGAAGCTTGAAAGATTAGATGGAGATATTGTTCGTCAGTCATTAAGCAAGGATTTGGGATTTTCTAAAGAAGATAGAGACGAGAATATCAGAAGGATAACTATGGTTGCTCGTCTTTTAAGTAAAAATAATATCGGAACTATCTGCTCTTTCATCTCCCCTTATAGAAAAATCAGGGATATGGCTCGGAGAGAAACCAACAATTTTATAGAAGTATTTTGTAACGCTCCTCTTGAAATTTGTGAAAAAAGAGATAAAAAAGGATTGTATCAGAAGGCAAAAAGAGGAGAAATCTCAAACTTTACTGGTGTTTCCGATCCCTATGAGTCTCCCCAAAATCCTGAGATTGAACTGAGAACAGGCCAAGAAACCATCGAAGAAAGCACAAATAAAATAATTAAGTATTTAGAAGAAAATAATTTTATATGAAAGAACACTTCAGATATTATGGTGGAGGATAATCTTAGACGACCAGATTTCTTTATTGTAGGAGCTCCAAAATGTGGAACAACATCAATGCGGGAGTATCTTAGACAACATCCTGATGTATTTATGGCTCAGGGAGAGCCACATTTCTTTGGTAGTGATACTCATTCCAAGCTGAGGCGAATGACGGAAGAGGAATATCTGAATCGCTTTTCTGAAGCCCGAGATGAGAAGAGAGTAGGAGAGAAGTCCCCCTCATATCTACGCTCAAAAAAGGCACCATTAGAAATCAAAAAGTTTTGTCCTCATGTGAAAATCATTATTCAGATTAGAAACCCTGTTGATGTGTTATATTCTTTACATAGTGGTCTTCTTCGCGGTGGTGGAGGGGACATCGTAGACTTTGAGGAAGCATTAGACGCACAAGATGATCGAAGAAAGGGATTGCGAATACCTAAACATGCACTTAAACCTCCTATTTATTCAGAAATCCCTTTATATACAAAGCAAATTAAAAGATATGTTAATGTTTTTGGATGGGAGCAGATTCATATAGTTGTCTTTGATGACTTAGTAAAAAATACTCTGGATACATATAGAGAAGTTTTGAGATTTCTGGAAGTTGATGATAAATTTACTCCAGATTTCAAGATACCCAATCCTGGCAATCCGCGAAGAAGTAAGTTATTTCATAAATTCATGAAAAGTTCTTTGATTGTAAATACCGCCAAATTTCTTTTACCAGATACTGTTTGTTATTCAATTGGACAGATGCTTTTTCGTTGGAATACCAGTAGCAAGCCCAGGCCACCGATGGAAAAGCATGTGCGTAAGAGACTTCAGAAACAGTTTGAACCAGAGGTGGAACGATTAAGTGAGTTATTGGATAGAGATTTAACTCATTGGTGTAAGGAATAAAAAAGTTTGGACAAATCGTTGTTTCCTTCATCAACTGGGACGGGTATTAGAGTCTGTTTATTTTATTTATTCAATTTATGAGGAAACCAGATTTCTTTATTGTAGGTGCGCCAAAATGTGGAACTACATCTATGGTTGAGTATCTTAGACAGCATCCTGATGTATTTATGGCTAATAGAGAGCCACATTTCTTTGATAGTGATATACACTTTGGGTCAAGGCAGATGACGGAGAAGGAATATCTGAATTGGTTTTCTGGAGCCCAAGATGAGAAGAGAGTGGGAGAGAAGACTGTATGGTATTTGTATTCAAAACAGGCAGTTTCAGAGATTAAGAAATTCTCTCCTGAGGCAAAAATTATTATTCAGATTAGAAATCCTGTGGACATGCTTTATTCTTTATATAATAGTTATGTTCGTAGTGGTCGGGAGGACATCACAGACTTTGAGGAAGCATTAGACACACAGGATAACCAAGAAAAGGGATTGCGAATATCCCAAAACACAGCAGATTTTTCTAAACATCTTCCCTACTCAGAAGTTCCTTTATACACAAAGCAAATCAAAAAATATGTCAATCTTTTTGGATGGAAGCAGGTTCACATAGTTGTTTTTGACGACTTAGCAAATGATACTCTAAATACATATAGAGAGGTTTTAAGATTCCTTGATGTTGATGACCAATTTACTCCGGATTTCAAGATATTTAATTCTGGCATTCAGTTAAAAAGTCTGAGACTTTGCAAGTTCATGAGGTATTCCTGGTG
>JAGXOI010000099.1 GCA_023659975.1 Candidatus Aenigmarchaeota archaeon LH_S4 | reverse complement strand
GATGAAAGGGGAAATAGTTTTAGTGATTGCAGCAATAATAGTAATATCTGTGGTTAGTATTGCCTTAATATCAATTTCAACAACACAAGAGAAAGTTACTATCTCCGAAATAAGGAATAACCCTTACAAATTTACTGGGAATAAGGTTGCTATAAAAGGAGTTTATAAGGGCTGGAATATTAACGAATCTCCACCAGTAACAAGAAGCGACTGGGTTTTAGGTGATACAACTGGAAGAATATATGTGACAGATAAGTTTCCGGGTTTCTATCCACCTGAAGGTGTTGGGAAAAATATTACCGTTATTGGATTTGTAAGGACTACAGAAAAGCAGTTATATATTGAGGCTTTAAAGTTATATGAAAAGTAGGGTGAAAAAAATGAATAAAAATACAATTGTCAGTACAGTTGTTATATTTGCACATAATTTCTCGTTAAGTCCGTAATATCCAGCAATAATTGTACTCCCTATAGCAGGTGGCATCATCGCTTCTAATACTAATATTAGATAATCCTCTACTCCAAAGAATAACAGAGGAATTAATATCAACAAAGGAGATACTAAAAATCTAAATATTGCAACATATAAACATTCATTGAAAAAACTACTTATATTTTTTGGTTTTACTAAATTTGAACCTATATAAAAGATAGCTACTCCCAATGTTATCTTTCCTATAAAATCAAAAAACCGATAACAGGAAGAGGAATATTTACCTCAAAAATTACTAGCAAAAAAACTACACCGAATACCCAAACAACTGGGAATCTTAGAACTTCTTTTATAGAGTTTTTAACTTTTTTAGATTCTGAGTGAATAGATACAAATATTCCGAGGGTGTAGTGTAGTAAAGTTCCTACTAAGACATATAATGATCCATAGAATAAACCTACATCTTCAAATAAAATCCAGCAGATTGGTAGACCAAGAAAACCAGCATTTGAAAAAGAATTCAACAATATAAAAGACCCTCTATTTTTCAAATTTAGAATGTTGTTCCCAAGTTTGCTGATAGTTATATTCGATATAAAAGAAAATAAAATAATAAGGGATATTAAACC
>JAGXOI010000098.1 GCA_023659975.1 Candidatus Aenigmarchaeota archaeon LH_S4 | reverse complement strand
ATTTAGAAGAGCTATTAAAAAAAGCTGAAAAAGAAAAATTAAAAGAAGAGGAATCCAAAATTTTGATTAAAAGGAATTTGGTGAGGAAAATAACAGAAAGGGAAAGGAAAGCAAAGAAGCTCGCTGGAAAACAAGTTTTGAACCTGACTCCTGAATTATTGAAAAAAGGTTATTGGAAGAAAGTGAAGTTTAAGTCTTATAATGTGGAAGCACCTGGGAAGAAAATTTATCCTGGAAAGAAACAACCTTACAAGAAATTTTTGGATGAAGTCAAGGAAAAATTGATAAGACTCGGTTTCAAGGAAATGGAACCTAAGGTAGTGGTACCTGAGTTTTGGAATTGCGATGCTTTGTTCATGCCACAAACCCATTCCGCTAGAGATATCCATGATATGTTTTATGTTGACATAAAGGAAGACGAGTTGGAAAAAAATTTAGCAAAGGATGTAAAGAAGGAACATGAGGAAAGCTGGAAGTATAGTTGGGATTACAAGAAAGCAAAAAGAAATGTTCTTATCTCCCAGGGAACTGCTTTGTCAGCTATGCAACTGAAAAATTTGGAGACACCAGGAAAATATTTCTCCTTAGTGAAAGTGTTTAGACCTGATGTTGTTGATGCAACCCATTTATTGGAGTTCTATCAATTTGAGGGTATTGTTGTGGACCCTAATTTAAACTTCCGTCACCTTTTGGGTTTATTAAAGAAGTTTGCTGAGGAAGTAGCAGATGCAAAAGAAGTAAAATTCTATCCTGATTATTATCCTTTTACAGAACCTTCTGTGCAAATATCAGCGAAGCATAAGAAACTAGGTTGGGTTGAATTAGGTGGAGCAGGGATTTTCAGGAAAGAAGTGACAAGACCTTTTGGTGTGAAAGAACCAGTAATAGCTTGGGGTCTGGGAATAGATAGGTTAGCAATGTTCAAGCTTGGAATAAATGATATTAGGGAGCTTTATTCTTATAATATTAAATGGTTAAGGGAGAAATTTTACTATGCCAAAGATTGAAATTTCAAAGAAGGAGCTAGAAAAACTGGTTGGTAGAGACCTATCTATAGATAGA
>JAGXOI010000097.1 GCA_023659975.1 Candidatus Aenigmarchaeota archaeon LH_S4 | reverse complement strand
GTACTAATATCACAATTACTCCTTATTTTATTTAGCAAAGGATTAGTTAGTCCATTTTCTGATTTGTAACTTATCAAATCTTGATAAGAACACATATTCCCATCAGTACTTAAATCCAAAGAATAAGTTTCTATTGTACAAGATACACTATCTTCAACAGTACCTGTACAACTTGCTCCCTCTCCAACTGCTAAAGGAGCAATAAAATCTTTGGAAAAATATAGATCTCCAACTTTCTTAGGCTCTGTTGGAATTCCTTCTGGTAAATCATTCCAATCAGTTTCTGTATCAGCTATTTTTTCTATAGCATCAACCAGTTGCTGTCTCCAGGCCCAAGCTTTATATCCTTTCAAACTACTTTTTAATGTATATTCTTTTTTAAATTCTTTTTGCTTAGGAATTTCGAAGTCTTCTATCATCCCACTTTTTTCGTCTTCACCGTAACTTATAGTTTGGTGCTTAGTGTATATACCATGTTCTTTTCTTACCACTTCAGTTTCATTTTTAAGTTTAATTTCCAAACTTAACATAGGAATTCTGTTTATACAAGCAGGTATATTAGCAGTAAAATAAAAGCTGTTATTCTCTCCACCTCTCAAAACAGAGTTACTATGTTTTCCTCCAGCACTTATTTTACCAAAATTTAATGATAGAGGATCAGGTGTATATAATTTTGCTAAAATCTTGGCTGCTGGACAAGTCCAACCACTAGTATCTATAGTTTCCGATGAAGTTGTTGTCCATTCACCATCAGTATAGTCACTTCCACAGGGTCTACCTTCTATAGTAAAACTTCCACTATTACATCCCTCTGTTCCGCAATTTTTATATTCAGTAGGATCAATACAGCAAGTTGTACAGACTGTTTTGCAAGTATACTTTTTCTTTATTAGAGGGTATTCACAATACTCTAAACTATTTTCACCAAATTACAACCACTGAAATAATAAGTTTGCTCTATAACCTCTTTCGAAGAATCTCCTTTTTCATAATTACATAAGTAATTACAAGATTTACCTGCAAATAAGGGAGGTACACCAATCAGAAGTAAAATCAAAAATATTGAAATCCCAGTTATAAAAATTTTCCTTCTCATCTTCTCTTCTTAATATAAATAAT
>JAGXOI010000096.1 GCA_023659975.1 Candidatus Aenigmarchaeota archaeon LH_S4 | reverse complement strand
AATTTCATCGTTGGAAGCCACTTCCAAAAATCAATTTGGTGGTGGAGGATGTCACTCTCTTTATCAACTTGCCCATAAAATCGCTTAAATTTTATTTTGGGATGCAACCCCTTTATTGGTTAAAAGGCCCAGATTTATAACTAAAAAATCTTTTAAAAGACTTATTTAAATAAAAGAAATTAATGTTATGAAGGAAGATATAGTTTTTAGGTTACCACCAGTTATGGAAAAAGAAATAAGAGTTTTAGTAGAGTCTGGAGATTATTCTTCTGAAGCAGAAGTTATAAGAGACGCTTTTAGGGTTTTTCTTGAATTTAACCCAGAAAAAAGGATGCTTATTGCAAGAGAACTTTATAAGAAAGAATCTATCTCATTAACAAGAGGAGCAGAGATCGCAGGTTTAGATATAGAAAGATTTAAAGAATTTTTGAAAAATACCGGAATTAGAGTAAAAACCTATTCTGGAACCAAAGAAGAAATGGAAAAAATTTAAAAGGACTATGATTATTTTGGATACTGATATTATAAGCGCTTTTGCGAAAGCAGACTCTTTAGATTTAGTTCTGAAGTTATTTCGAAATGAAATTTATATAACTCCTAAAATCTGTGAGGAGTTACAAATGCCTTTATACTATGGTTACTCTTATCCAAAAGAAATTTTCAAAAAAGTAAAGATTTTAACCCCAAACCCAGAAGAGCAGGAGATTTACTTGGAGACCCTATCTAAAAATACAATTTTAGGGAAAGGAGAGTTGGAAGGTATCTGCATTGCTAAAGAGAGAAATTATAGATTTTCTTCTTTAGATAAAAAGGCTGTAGAATTTGCGAAGAGTAAGGGAATAAAAGTTGTTGTGCTAAAAGCAATTTTGAGAACTCTCTTAGAGAAAAGAATTTGTTCTAAGGAAGAAGTCAGGAGTATAATTAAAAATATAGAAGAAAGAGATAATAGGACAATAGATGTAGAAGAAATCTTTGAGACCGAATTATAGAATAGAATCCTCCTTCTTTCGATGACAATGAGTAAAGGAATATATAATTTACTTCTTGGAGAAACTAATTCTCTTTATTTAACTTAAAATAGCCAAGAAGTCTACTTCCAAAATCTTAGCCAATAATATAG
>JAGXOI010000095.1 GCA_023659975.1 Candidatus Aenigmarchaeota archaeon LH_S4 | reverse complement strand
ATCCTAATTATGTGAATATCTATCAGCCAATTAATTATACAATAAATTTTTCGAATACAAGAAATATTGGTTGGTATGGTGAAATTTATAATCAGACAAGAGTTAGAGTTTTTTCAAGTGGAACTCCAGAAGAAGTAACTTTACCAACACATATTTCTTTAGATTATAGTGATAACTCTTCTTGGATAAATTTAGCAAACGGTACAACAGGAAATTTTTCACATTTTTTAGGAAAATCTTATTATGTTCTTGGAAACTATAATTACACAGCAAATCTGAGTTATTTCTGGCCAGAATTCAATGAAACCTATGGTTTTACTCCTCTGAATTTTACAGTAATTGAAAGAGAAGGAAAAACAAATTATACAGTTGCAGCAATTGATATAACAGATTATAGTTTATCAAGAGAAGTTATAAGAGGAGATAGAATAATCGGGAAAGTAAGAGGATATTTTGTTGGTTCAATGGATATTTATTATTGGGAAGAAGTTCAGGGAGATACATTCAAAGTTACAGATAACACAACAACAGGAAAATTTTGGGTAGAAAAATGGGACATTTCTGATCCTACAAATCCAACAAAAATAGGAACAGAAATTGGAAGTGAAACAAACCCGGAAAATATGACCTGGAACCGTGATTTTTGGGAAGCAAAAATTAACTCTTTTGATTTAAGTTGTGATAATGAAAGTACGGTCCATAGAGTTTATTTTCTGATTAACTGGACAGATTATAATATCTATGTTCCTTATGTAAAAGGAGAGTTTAAGCCAGAATTCTGGCCTTATTTTTATCAAAACTTGACTATAAAATGTGTTTCAAGAGAACTATTTGAAGTTAACCCAGAAATTGCAAATGTTGCTTTGGGAGAAAAAAATAGAAATATTTTTAATATAAGTATCCAGAATCCAAAGAATGAAAGTCTTGATGTTGATATTCTTATTATACCAAAAGAATATAAAGAAGTTATTAACTGGTTAAGTTTTACAACAGGAACTTCAAGTTGTGGCTCAGATTGCATAAACACAACAATAACTTTATCTGCTAATGGAGGCGGTTCAACTATTGTTCATTTAAACGAAGCTTCAAGAGTAGGAAATTATCCTCTAGAAGTTATTGTAAAAGACAGTTCCACAGG
>JAGXOI010000094.1 GCA_023659975.1 Candidatus Aenigmarchaeota archaeon LH_S4 | reverse complement strand
CTTATCAAATTACTTGCTTCCATCTATTAATTTGGTTTATTTCACACACCCCTATTAAGATTATTTAGAATTAGTCCTTTTATTGAAATATCATATAAATATTGTATTTACTAAATTATATATATTTCTCCACAGAAAATAATATATACTAATAAATCCTGATTATTTTGTGAGGTGGAGAAAGACTTTCCTTTGAAAGGAGGAAATTCTACCCATCGATTAGAAACGGTTCGAGAGAGCCAAGGAAACCGGAAGAGAAAAACTCTAAGGTTGTTTTCATCAATAAAGCAATCTTAGACTGGGAGATAGGTTTCCCTAAAATGAGATGCAAGCCTTTGGGCGCTTAGAAAAATGTCTTTATCCCTGCCAGTGAGCCAAAAAGATTTTTGGCTGAAGCCTTTTAAAAAGGTTATCGAGTTCTTTTTAGCTCGAGCCTTTTTGATAAATGTAACCAGTAAAAGGCTCGGAGGGTAAACAAAAGGTAGATTACTACTACCTCACATCCTTTTTTAAAACCTCACCAACTATGAGAAAGCTAAGACTATTTGGGTTGAGTAGATCTAAAATTCGTAATTATTATTGTCTAGAGAAAAAGACAAGAATTTTTTGGTTATTTCAGAAAATTCCTTATAAATTTAGGATTTGAAGAGCGTAATCGTAGTGTTTGTGAATTTGGTAGACCTATCTATTTTGATAAAGATAACTACCCTCAATCTGATGAAACAAAAGAAAATTACTCAAGAACTTAAAAAATTTTGTTCCTTCTAAAATAATGGAAATATTTAAAGTTTTATTTATTATTTTATGGTAAAAGAGAGAGACCTACCAAAGTTGAAGACTGAAGAAGAAGCACAATATTTGGTGAGAATGGGCACTATTTTAGAAACTCATTGTAATAGTTGTTACTCAAATCAGAAACATGGGATTTACCCTTATGAAAGTAATTTAGCAGGAGAGGTTCTAGATATAGCAACAAATCTTTTAAGTGAATACAGAATCTACAGATTAAAAAGAGGCGAAAGATTAATAGAATATTTTTTAAGAAATTGTAATGAAGATAATTGTGAAGAAGGAGCAAAAGTTGCAAAAGAAATTTCAAATTTGTGTGTTGAGATCTGTAATCTACTCCCCTCACTAAAGTTGGGAGCTTTCCATAAGTTGGATAGAGCTA
>JAGXOI010000093.1 GCA_023659975.1 Candidatus Aenigmarchaeota archaeon LH_S4 | reverse complement strand
ACCTAGAAGAAGGAACAATTGAAAAACTTGAAAAAATCCACAGGGAATTAATGGATAAAATATCAGATACATAAATCTCAATATGTATACAAAAAATGTATATTTTTGTCTTTAGTTAATCCTCAAACCCTGTTGTTGCCGTTTCAAAAAAGTCCTTTTACTGGTATTACTGAGATTATCGAGGTCTATGAAAAAAATAATCCAACTGACTACAAATCTTTTGGTATGCCAAGAGAGAAATTAAGAGAAGTTCTTTCAACTTATTTTGAAAATCCAGATGAACTTATCGACAAAGCACTGAAAGAAGGTATTATCTACGAATCAAGAAGGAGATTTCTAAAAGGTTATTTAGATCTTTCTTAAAGAAGTAATAATAAAAATTAAATGTGTAAATAGGATTCAAAAATTAGGTGATGGTGGCTCCTATCAATATAGATATTCTATTCATTCATTTTCCACACCCTCAATTATTTTAACCCATTTATGACTTTTGATTTTCTCAATTGTCTTTTTTTCCTTTTTCAGTATGAACAAGGAGAATCGGCCCGCTCAATGACATATGATATTTCTCAAGTATTTTTTTTTGTTTAAAACATAAATTGAGGCAACCCATGCTATGATAATGGAAACAATGACCGGTATCCACAGAGAATCCATGGGAAGTGGTATGGTTTATAGAATATATTATTGTAAACATCTTAAATTAAAGCCTCTCTCCACCTTTTTATATGTTCATCTGAAATCCCATATATTTTTGAGTTCAATTTTTCACATATTTCGTATTGTTTTTTGAGTTCTTTTTTCAAATCTTCTAATGAATCCTTTGAAACTTTTTGTATTTCCTTGCTATGCATTATCATAAAATGCTGTTTTACCTCTTTGATAAAATCTATGTTATCAAAAAATTGACTCACCCTTTTAATATTATCAGGCTGTTTTATATTTTTTAAGATGTTAGTGCAGATTCTACATTTACAAAGCAAATTTGGATTATCTGAAAAAAATGTTCTGGCCATGGTTTCTGATAATTTTATATGAAATACACTAAGATAATAACGTTTAAGTGCTCCCCCTCCAGTTATATGCGCATCCACACTTTTATTATCCCCATAACATATCCCTCTTGAATACCCTGTTAATCCAAATTTCGAGAGAAGCAAAGAGAAAAATTCTCCATATAGTGTAAATA
>JAGXOI010000092.1 GCA_023659975.1 Candidatus Aenigmarchaeota archaeon LH_S4 | reverse complement strand
AAGTTAAAGTAGGGGAGGAAATCTGGATTGTAAGTGAAGAGGGCTCAGAAAAATTATCACACCAGAAAACAGATATTAAAATACTTGGAAAAATAGATAGTTCTGAACTAATAGGTAAAAAATGTTTTGCTCCAGGGGTTGAGAGGGAGATCATCATTTTACCTTCATCTTTCTGCGATTCAGATATTGGGACAGGGATAGTAACTTCAGTACCTTCCAGTGCCCCCTATGATTTAGTTGCACTAAGAGATTTGCAGAAAAGCAAAAAAGAGAGTGAAAAATATGGATTAGACTTTAATGAAGTAATCAGGATAAAACCAATTCCAATAATAGAAACAAAGGAATTAGGAGATTTTTCCGCAGAAAAAATTGTTAAAAACTTTGATATTAGAGGGCAAAGTGAAATACAAAAACTTGATGAAGCAACAAGCGTTGTTTACAAAGATGAGTTTAGTTCTGGTGTTATGAATAAAAATTGTGGGGGATATTCTGGTCTACCTGTATCAAAAGCAAAGGAAGAAATGAAAGAGCATCTAATCAAAGACAAAAAAGCAGATATTTTTTTTGAGAGTTCAAGAAAAGCTAAATGCAGGTGTGGAGGAAAAATTATTGTTGCCAAATTAAAAGACCAATGGTTTCTGGATTATAAGGCGGAAGGATGGAAAAACTTGGCATATAAATGTTTAAAAAATATGGCAATCTATCCTGGAAAATACAGGCAAAATTTTGAGGGTGTATTTGAATGGCTGGATAAAAGACCCTGTGCAAGAAAGAGGGGTCTTGGAACAACCCTTCCTTTTAATAAAGACTGGATTATAGAAAGTTTGAGTGATTCAACAATCTATATGAGTTTCTATACAATTGTACATTTAATAAAAGAGAATAAAATAACTCCAGAGCAATTAATACCAGAAGTTTTTGATTTTATATTTTTAAGTAAAGGTCAGATAAAAGGAGTAGCAGAGAAATCAAAAATCCCAGAGCAGGTTATTGAAAAAATGAAAACCGAATTTGAATATTGGTATCCTCTTGATCAAAGGCATACTGCAATAATGCATATTTCAAATCATCTGAGTTTCTTTATTTTTCATCATTCAGGAATATTTCCTGAAAAATACTGGCCAAATCTTATTACATTAATAGAGCCTGTACTTGTGGAAGGAGTTAAGATGGGTAAGAGCAAAGGAAATTTGATTCCTCTGGCAAAAATCAGTGAAAATTATGGAGCAGATGTATTTAGGT
>JAGXOI010000091.1 GCA_023659975.1 Candidatus Aenigmarchaeota archaeon LH_S4 | reverse complement strand
AATAGAAACAACTGGGGAACAAGAATCTCCCGACTTTAGTCGTGGAGAGTGTCAAAAGAATCTACCATACTATCTCCACTTCTTGCACATCTTTCTAATTCATTTTTGTGTAGAAAGGTTCTATATGGTTTTCAAAATTGGTTCAAACCAAATTTAGCAAAGCCTCCTTTTGATTTTCTGCCTTAACTATTGCACTTGCAACCAAAACCCCCTTTGCTCCTAATTCCTGAGCTGCCTCAACATCTTCTTTATTTGAGACTCCAGCCCCACAGAGAGGAATAATATCAGGGTTTAAATCTTTTAAAACTTTCACAAATCTTGAAATCAGTTCAGGCTTTTCCTTTGAGATTGATTTTCCTTTTCCAATCAATTCAGGGTCTTCAAAAGCAATATAATTAGGAGCAAACTTTGAAATCTCAATAACTTCTTTTATATCTGCAGCACAACAAATTGTTTTCAGGTTTAATTGTTTTGCAATGTTTATACAACCTTCTATTTCTCCTAAATCTATCTTCTTTTCAGAATGATTAATTAAGGTCCCTATTGCTCCAGTTTCTTTTATTGATTGGGGCAAAACCGAGCCTGTGTGAGAACCAAAAGAGATAGGATCTATGTGTTGGGCAAGAGCTGGAATTGTACCCGCAACTTCCTTTAAATCAGTAAACTGGGGAGTAGCCCAGATATCTAATTTTAATCTCTCGCTTATATCAGAAATTATATTTGCCAATTTTATAGCATTTCTTCCAGTGCTTTGTTCATAAGTTTTGAAGTTTATAATATACAACATAAAGTTATTAGTTTTACAATATAAAAAGTTACGCTGGGGACAGGATTTGATTACATAAACCTTTTATTGATTTGAAATTTGAAAAAGGCTTAAGCGAAAATTTAGCTTAAATCCCTTCCCAAAAAAAAAGGCTTTACCTGCGCTCCCTAAAGGGAATCGGTTCTCTCTGAACTTTTGGGGGCAAACCTTTCCTTCATCTGTAGGGCAAATGGAGGCACCGTCCAGAGGACGAGTGTTGGTAAATTTAACCAATAAAAGGGTCAGCTAACTGATAAAACTGTTTGCACTTCTGTCAATAAAAACAGCCATACAGGGATAAAAATAATTTCCTTCTTCTCTACTTTTTGTTTCTTAAATATATCCTTTGTTATAATTATCCCTTTTTTAATTTTGAATTTGCCCATAAATTTTAATAGATATTTTAAATCTGATTTGTTTATCTGGTTTTGATATTTTATCT
>JAGXOI010000090.1 GCA_023659975.1 Candidatus Aenigmarchaeota archaeon LH_S4 | reverse complement strand
ACATTATATATAAATATGTACGTATATATATATGACAGTAATAGAAAGGTATTATATCTTCTTTACTATTTTAATCCAGTTTTTGAATAGTTAATTATGGAAGAACGAGATTTTGAAGGGAATGAAAGATTCTTTAGAATTTTTCGTAATTTAAACCCAGCCACGAGACAAAAAACCTGTATTTTGGTTGATGGTAAACCATATAGTTGGAATGTTGCCTATGAAGAAATATTCAAAAAAAGTGAAATTGGTAAAAAAATTTTGAAAAAACTTATTGAGTTAAAATTAATATGAAGAAAACTATAAAAGTAGCAGGAATAGATTACACAAAAGAAGAATTTGAAGATTTGAAGAGATTAGTAATTGATGAGTTAGAAAATATACCTTTTACAGGAAGATTGTCTATGCTTTCTACAGAAACACAAAGAACATTTACCAAAGATGATTTAATAAGAGAGGTAGAAAAAGAAACTGAGTTTGGAATGCAAATAATAGAGTGGTTTATAAAGGAAAGATTAAAAATGAAGAGGAAGAAATAATAAATATGTTTCAGGAAAAAATGTTAATTACAGCACCTTTCCCCTCTAAATCAGATATCGAGAAGAAAAATTTTATTCTCTCTTATTTGTCTGTATGGATAAAAGAAATAAAAGAAATTGCAAAGAATAAGAACATTAATCCTAAATGCTTTTTTGGTAAGGATGTCCATATAGGAAATATAGAGTCATATCTAAAAAAAGGAAAACCTAGACTGGTTATGTTCTGTGGTCATGGAGGGGTAGATAAAATAAAAGGACAAGATGAAGAAGATATAATTACGAAAGATAACGACTACTTACTTTCCTCAAAAATTGTTTATTCTGTGTCTTGTTATAGCTCCCAAGAGTTGGGTAGGCACGCTACGAGTAGTAATATTTATAGAGAACCTTGTGAAGCATTTATAGGTTTTAATGGTGTGATTGGTATATATTGGGATGAGAGATATTCAAAACCTGCTACACCAGAAAAAGATATATATACCGAACTATTTAAAAAATTTTTTAACAGTGTAATAATTTTTGTTCTGAAGGGTTTTTCTGTTAGTGAATCTGTAAAAAAAACAAAGAAATTAGTAGATAATTTAAAAGAAGAATATAAGCAAAAATTTCCAGAAATAGCAAGTATTGCAACATTTCAACTTGAAGTAAACAAAAATGCTTTAGAAGTTCTTGGAAATCCAAATGCAAAACTTTAGAAATATTTTATATAATAT
>JAGXOI010000008.1 GCA_023659975.1 Candidatus Aenigmarchaeota archaeon LH_S4 | reverse complement strand
GTATGATGGGTTATAGGATTGATGAAACTGTTGATTTTATAAATAATTTAAAAAAATCTCAGGTAGGGCCAACAACCCTTTTTTTGTTGACAGATTGGGGTTATGAAAAAGAGAAAATTGAAAAAATAAAAACTTGTTTTGATTTAGTGATAGAACTTGGTTCTGTTGAGAAAAAATATTTGTGGATGGATTATTTTTTTGTTGGGGCTAGTCCAAAGATTTTCTTTTGGATAACTCTCACTGGAGTTAATTTATATATTCCAAAAATTCTTGTTACTGGCCCATATCATGCTGGAAAATCAACAACAGTAAAAAATCTTTCAGAGAGATCTATTTCTGTTGATAGAGTATCTACAACAGTTGCGTTAGACCATGGATATATTGAAAGAAAAGGGATTATTTGTGATATTTTCGGAACTCCTGGTCAGGAAAGATTTGACTGGATTTTAAAGGTATTATCTAAAGACACCTGGGGTATTATTCTGGTTATAGATTCAACAGCTCCTGAGACTTTCGGTAGAGCAAAAGAGATGTTAAAGAAAGTTGAGGGAGAAAAACTTCTTTTTGTTGTTTTTGCAAATAAACAAAACATACCAAACCATTTAGAAATAGAGGAAATCAAGAAAAGAATTGGCTATGCAGATATCTTACCCATAAATGCTTTAGAATCTGAAAGTTTGGAAAAAGGCTTTAAAGTTCTTATAAATAAAATATTTAAAGTATAAATTATGGTAAGCAAAAAAGAGTTGGAAGATATACTTAAAGAATTGCGAGAGGTTGGTGATATTTTAGGCTCTTTAATTATCAGAAAAGATGGTTTACTTATTATCTCTAAGTTATCTCAAGATGTTGATGCAAGAAATGTTTCTGCGATGGCTGCAGCAATTGTTGGAACTGCAGAGACATCTGCAAATGAATTAAAAATTGGTAAATTCAAAAAAGTTTTAGTAGATGCAACCGATGGACAATATGTTGCTATAGGGTCTGGGAAGGAAGCTTTTCTAGTTTGTTTAATAAACAAAAATGCAAATATAGGTTTAGTTTTGATTAGTATGGAAAAAGCAAGTAATAAAATTAGCAGGCTTTTGAGTTAGATAAAATGGTAGTACCAAAGTTTATAGAGGGGATGAGCAAAGAAAAAATTGTTGAGCGTTATGAATCTAATTTAGTTTCAGTTTTGGAAGCAATAGATAAGGCAGGTACAAAAATAGCAGGTAGAGCAGGAGAAGTTTTTTTGAGAGAAATAGGCTATGCACTATCAGATGTTGGTTTTAAGACTTTGCCAAAATTTGATAAAGTTGAAGATGCAGGCAAACATTTAGAAAAGTTATGGGCTAAGCTAGGAACAGTTGGTGAACTTAAAATTGAATCAATAGAAGAGAAAAAAGGATATACAGAAATGGTTATTAGTTTTAGGGAAAGTAATTGTATTTTAACAGTTAACAGAAAAACTTTAGAAAGAGGAGCCTGTCCTTTATGCAGATTTAGTTTGTATTTTATGGAAAGGAATGTATCAAGGCTTTTAGATAAAGATGTCCATGCAGGTTATTTAAAATACGATGAAAAAACAGGAAAATGTTATGAAATTTATAAAATATATAAACACAGGTAGTCTTTTTATTATATATTAATATAATTATGGTGAAAATTGGCGAAGCTTTGATTGGAGCCGGAAATGAGATTGCTCATATAGACTTGATAATTGGAGGTAAGGAAGGTGTAGTTGGGGAAGCATTTGCAAGTTCTTTAGCAGAGCCAAAAGAAGGACATACTCCTTTGCTTGCAGTTTTGGAGCCAAATTTACAACCAAAACCTTCAACTTTAATTGTGCCAAAAGTAACAATAAAAGGGATGGAACAAGCAGGCTTAATCTTTGGTCCTGCTCAAGCAGCAGTTGCCAAGGCAGTTGCGGACTGTGTTGAAGAAGGAGTAATAGAAAAAAAGAAAGTTGAGGACCTTGTGATAGTCTGCTCAGTATTTATTCACCCACAAGCAAAAGATAAGGCTAAAATCTATGAATACAACTATGAAGCAGTAAAATTAGCAATAAAAAGAGCAATGAATAACGAACCTTCAATAAAGGAAGTTCTAGAAAAGAAGAACGCAGCAAAACATCCTTTTAGATAATTTTTATTTTTGATTAAACCACCTTCAATTAATTTATCCAATCCTGATATATAGGTTTTTACTTTATCCATAAATAAAACTAAAAGAAAATAAACTATTTTCCCAAGACAACTCCTCTACCTTTTACCATTTTGTAGGGGTGTGTTTCCTGAGTATGATTAGTCCATCTCATCTTTCTTACTGTCAGACCCCTTTCATATTTTCCACCCATTCCAAGGAATTGCAGCAAAATAACTCCATCACAAACGAATTCTTCTACACCCATTTTACTAAGACTTTTCTCATTTTCAGGAACCTCTGAAGTTAATAAGCAGGTAATATTCCTTTCTTTTAGAGAGGAAATAAGTCTGTAAATATATTTCCTCGTACTATATTCATCTCTGTAATAAATACCTGTAAGACTGATTGAATCAATCACCACTCTTTTTACTTTTTCCCTGTCTATTTTATTTGATAATAAAGGCTCCCACTCTTCTTCTAACTCATCAGGGCCAAGATTCATAACCTCTATTTTCAATTTATCCAGATCCCATCCAAAAATTTTAAAACCTTCTTTTATACTCTTCTCATTTTCTTCTGTTGAAATATATAAAACCTTCTCTTTGTTTTCTGCTAATTTCTTTAGGAATTGCATTGAAAGAATTGTTTTCCCAGTCCCTGTTCCACCACTTACTAAAGTTACAGAATTTTCTAAAAGACCTCCCTCAATCAATTTGTCTAAACCCGAAATTCCTGTTTTGATTCTTTTTATTTCTGCCATAATATATATTATTTATATTTAAAAGAGTATTTAAAAGAAAATTATAACATAATTAAGGATACTTTGGGAATATCAAGGATAAATCAAAGAATTTATTAGTTTATTAAATCTGGTGATTCTTTTATTATGAAAAGGATATTTTTAGTTTTATTTCTGATGTTATTTATAAACTGTGTTTTTGCAAGTCCACAGGAGAAGATTTTGCTTGTTAAAGATGCTCACTATTCTTATATAGGAGTTGATAATCCGAACGAAGTTTATGGAAGTTATTACGAAGAGGCCTTAGAAAATAATAGTTTTGATTATGATGTTTGTATTATTCCAGGAAAAGGAGATGACGGTCCTAAATATGATGGTAGTGGTGATTGCCAAGTCTCAACAAGTACTATAGACTCCAATGGAATGCAGGTATATGATATTATTATTTGGTTTACTGGAGACGATTATGGAGGTGAAGGAGGTGATACTTTAACTTCTACAGATCAAACAGAACTTCAAACATATTTAAATAATAGTGGAAAACTATTTATAACAGGGCAGGATATAGGTTCTACTATAGGTGCAACTGATTTTTATGAGGATTATTTACATGCAATTTATTGTAAAGATGATGAAGATGATTATGATCTTATTGGTGAAACTAATGATCCTGTAGGAGATAGTTTGTTAATAGATATTAGTGGCTCCGGAGGAGCTGATAATCAAGAGTCTCCTTCTTTAATTTTTTATCAGGAAGATGGAGATATTTACGAAAATAATTCTTTTTATTATTCAAAAACAAGTTCGTCTGGATGGTGTTGGGCTAAGACAGGTTCTTGGTATTGTGTTAAATGTGATGATGATAACTATATATATTCAGACTCTTCATTTTCCCTGCCTGGAGTGATAAAAGCAGATACAGGAGGTTCAGATGGTTATAAAGTTGCTTATTTTGCCTTTGGTTTTGAGGGAATTAATAATAGTGATGACAGAGTAAAAGTGATGAATAGGACAATTAACTACTTGGCAGGACCAAAAACAGAGGGGACAAAATTTTATGCGAGAAGTCTTGATAATACAAGTTGGGAGGATTTAAATATTACCTGTGACCCTTTATATTCTTATTGCCTAAGAAAAATGAACCCTAAAGTAAATGCAACCTGTATTAATCCACAACTTTTTGGAAACATAACAGGAGCAGAGTTTTTTGTTAATTCAACAGGGGAAGGAAACGGAACAGGTATGAATGCAACTGATGGAAAGTTTAGTGAGAAAAAAGAAATTGTTAATGGAAATATTAATGTAAGTGGTTATTCTGGTATTTATATAGTTAATACTCATTGTAATGATTCTGATAATTACTGGGGGAAATTTGATAATTATAGTTTTGTGGTTGATACTACCCAACCTTTATTTGATAGTCCTGCAATAAGTATAAAAAATGATGATGATGGAAAATATATAAACACCAATAAACCAAATATAGAAATTAAGACTCTTTCTGGTAAGTATAAACCTGACTATATGGCTTTTTCCTGTAATAATCAAAACTGGACAGATTGGATTTCTTACCAGCAAACTTATTCCAATTTTAATATTACAGACCTAGATTATGGTTGTAATTCAACAGATGGAAATAGGACAATTTATGTAAGAATAAGAGATAAAGCAGGAAATTTGGGTGGGAAATCTGCTGGAAATGTAGATTATCCTTCAGATTGGATAATCCTTGATAGAAAGTCACCAAAAATAAATTTAATTTTCCCTAAGGTTGATGCCTGGCTGAATTCAACAAATTTGACTTTTGTTTTTAATTTTACAGATGAATTTTCTCCTGAGGCAAACTGTTCCCTTTATTTAGATAGAACTTTAAACCAGACAAACTCTTCGGTCTCAAACAATACAAATACAAATTTTTCTGCTTCTAATTTATTAGAGGGATCTCATAATTGGAATATAACCTGTGAAGATTTGGCAGGAAACTTTAATTCTTCAGGGAGAGGTTTTTCAATAGATTTAACTCCTCCAAACACAACAGATAACTCAAGTGTAAGTGAACCCTGGTATGGAAAAAATCAAATAGTAGAACTAAGTTGTTCTGATCCTAACTTGGCTGATGGCTCTTCAGGCTCAGCATGCAATTCTACTTATTACTGTATTGCAAATAAATCTGAAACTTGTAATCCAACAAAAGTTTACAATAACACTACTAAAGTAAATATAACTTGTGAAGAAGGAGAAATCTGTGAGAAATATATTAATTATTATAGTGTTGATAATGCAGGAAATAACGAAACAGTAAAAAACTCTTCTTTTATAAGAATTGATAAGAAACCTCCAGAAGTGCAAATAAATTCTCCATCATCAGAATATGTGAATAAAGATACATTAGTAAATACTACTATAACAGATAATCAAACAATAGATAAAGCTTATTATAACCTCAGTAATTCAACTTGGTCAAACTCATCTGATTTATCTCAAAGTGGGAGTTATTGGCTTGGAACTCTTGATACAAATTCTGTATCAGATGGAAAATATAACCTTACAATTTATGCAAATGATTCTTTTGGGAACCTTAATAATACAAAGAGAGTTGAAATAATAATTGATAACACACCACCAAACACAAAAGATAACTCTTCTTCTAAGTGGACAAATAAAAGCCAAACAATAGAATTAAATTGCTCTGATGATGGAATCGGTTGCAACACAACTCTATATTGTGTTGATACCTCAGGAACTTGTACGCCAGATACAACTTATAATAGTACAAATAAAATAGAAATAGGCTGTGAAGAAGGATATGTTTGCAAAAATTACATAAGGTATAGAAGTAATGATTCTCTTGGAAATTTAGAAGATATAGAAACCTCAAGTCAAATAAGAATTGATAAAAAAGCCCCACAAATTACGATTGATAATCCAAAAGAAAATGAAACAAAATCTGGAATTGTAAGTTTAGAAACGACAATAACAGAAGATGTTGGAGTAAATAAATCTTGGTATAAAATAATAAACACTTCAGATGAAAGTCAGATTTTTGATGAAGGAAATTTAAGTGGAGACTTTGATACAACCTGGAACAGTACAGAAAGTATTTCAGGAAAAGAGAATATCACTTTTCTTGTCTCCGCAAATGATTCTTTAGGGAAATCAGAATATAATACTAGCAGAAATTTTACTGTTGATAACACCTTACCTTCTGTTGTTATTTATTATCCTAAAAGAATTTATCTAAATCAAAGTTTTGATTTAAATTTAACAGCAGTTGCAACTTCTGGTAATAACCTCTCTTTTGTCTCTTATAATATAACAAACTCAACAGGACATACTGCAGCCAATAACTCAAATGCTACAAATCATGCAGAGTTCTCATTTACAGATTTTATAAATATTTCTAGTTGGTTGGATGGGAAATATAACATAAGTTTTTATGCTAATCAGACCAATGGAAATAACGGAACAGATTTAACTTGGTTTTCAGTGGATAGAGTAGCTCCAAACACAACAGATAACACAAATTCTAGTTGGAATAGTACTTGGTTTAAAGAGAATAAAATTGTTAATTTAACTTGTATTGATCCAAATTTATCTGATGGAACTTCTGGTTCAGGATGTGATAAAACTTTGTATTGTATAAATAACTCAAATGGAAGTTGCACACCAAATCAAAATTACCAAAATCATATAGAAATTAGTTGTTCAAAAGATAATACTTGTAACAAAACAGTTTTTTATTTCTCTAATGACACAGTTGGAAATCAAGAAAATGCAAGTAAATCAAATTTGATTTTAATTGATAAACAAGCTCCAAACACAACAGATAATTCCCCTTCAGAATGGACAAATAAAAGCCAAACAATAGAATTAAATTGCTCTGATGATGGAATCGGTTGCAACACAACTCTATATTGTGTTGATACCTCAGGAACTTGTACGCCAGATACAACTTATAATAGTACAAATAAAATAGAAATAGGCTGTGAAGAAGGATATGTTTGCAAAAATTACATAAGGTATAGAAGTAATGATACTTTAGGAAACTTAGAAGATAAGAAGACATCAAATCAAATAAGAATTGACAAACAAGTTCCAAACACAACAGATAACTCTTCTTCTAAGTGGACAAATAGAAATCAGACAGTAGAACTAACTTGCTCAGATGAAGGTTCAGGCTGCAATTCTACTTACTATTGTGTTGCAAACAAATCTAACAACTGCAGTTCATTCTTAAAGGGAGATCTTGTAAATATAACTTGCGAAGAAGGAGAAATCTGTGAGAAATATATTAGCTATTACAGTTTAGACAATGCAGGAAATAACGAAACAGTAAAAAACTCTTCTTTGATAAGAATTGATAAAAAACCTCCAGAGATAAGAGATTGCATAATAAATATATCAGAGGATCAGAATTTTAATGATAGTAGAATTTATCTCGGGGACTCAGTTAATTTTTCTACAAATGTTACTGATTTAAGGGAGGTGAGCAAGGCAATAATTAGTGTGATTAAACCATCTAAAAGTGAAAATATATCTTTAAGTTTAAAATCCGGAAACCAAACAAATGGAACTTGGACTACCTCAATAACTCCAACAGAAATAGGTTTATATAATATCACAAAAGTTTTTGCAAATGATTCCTTGGGAAACTTGAATGAAACTAAGATAAATTTAAGTTTTAAAGTTGTTGAGCCTTCAATTAAAATAGATTTTAAAGAAAATAATGAAATTGACGCTGGAAGAAATTCAAGTTTTAATTTAACTTTCAATTTCAACAAAACAGTTTCAAATCAGAACTTAACTTTATATATTCCAGATTATTATAGCAACCTTACTCCTTGGAATTGTGTAAATTGTACTTTTAGTAACCCAAACGTAACAGTCAGTCAGAAGAATATAACCGGATTAAAGTTAAATACAAGTATAAGTGCAGGGACTCCAGACCAAGATTTAAATTCAACCTGGAATCTGGAATTTCTCGGAGAAAATTATTCAGAGACAACAAAGATAAAAACACCTTTATTAAATATTACAAATATAACCTGTGACAGGTGCAATTATTTCAATGAAACAACTTGTATTGTGAATCAGAGTAGAGGATTTTATTTAAATTTTACGATAAAAAATGAAAATCTTACAAATCATACAGGAGAGGCTTATAATGTTTTATTTAATTTAAGTTCAGGTATAAAGGAAAAAAGTGTATCTTTAGGAAACTTGGAACCAAATTCCTCAAATCATACCAAAATTAATTTTAATATATCAGATGTAGGGATCTATACATTAAATATAAGAGTAGAAGAGGGTACAGGAAATTATACAACAACAAAAAGTTACAAAGTTAAAGTTGAAGATATAAAACTACCAGATTTTTTAGGGAGGTCTTGGGATCCAAACCTAGACAATTTTATTTCAAATATAAATACTTCAATAAACAAGAATTTCAACAAAAATGAGACAGTAGAATATTTTGTTAAGGCAAAAGATAATGTTGGAATAGAAAATGTTTTTGCTGAAATAGTTAATAATAATAACAGTACAAATAAAAGTTTAAACTTAGAAAGCCAATATACAGAATTTGATATTTGGAAATTTACAAATAAAACCGATGATCTAGGAACTTATGATATAACAAAAATTTATCTGAATGATACCTCTGGAAATTTGAAAGAAGTTAATTTAACAGATTTCTTTGAAATTATTGAATTAAACCTGAGTTCTTCCCTCTCTAATCAATCAATAGAAATAAATAAAACTCAAACTTTCTATGCAAACATATCAGGAAATGCTTCCTCAATCTCTAAAGTGGAAGCAAAAATTTCAAAACCAGATAATTCAACTGAAACTATAAATTTTAATTTTGAAAATGAGACCAACAACACTTATTTTTATAATGGAAATTATTCAAATATTGATCTTTCTGGAAATTACTCTGTAAATACAACAGTAATATTAAGTTCAAAAATCAATAAAACAGAAAACTTGAATTTCTCAGTTCCTTATGGAAACATTTCAATAAATGCTGAAGACAGAACTCTTGTAGAAAACACAATTTACGATCTCCCAATATTTATTGTTCCTAACAAGGGTGATTTATTAAATATATCTGTAAACATATCCATAAAAGATAAAACCATTATAAACTCAACAAATAAAACAAGTGATATAGGGGATATTTTATGGAAAGACAATTATCAGGGTAAGGCAGTATTTTTCCCAATTAATTCAACAGAAGTTGGGAATACAACAATAAACATAACATCTTATTCTCCAAACCTGAATGAAAGCAGAATTATAAATATTAACGTAATTCCAAATGATACTATCCCTCCAGAAATAAACAAATTTACCTATTATAATACAACAAACTTAAATGAAATAAATAAATTTGTAATAAATACAACAGAAACTGAAACAGCGATAAAGAATGTTTCTGTTGAAGTAACATGGCCAAGTAATATTACTAAAAATATCTCTGCAACTTTAAACCCAAATAATTTGTATGAGATAAACTTTAATGGAACAAATGAAACAGGTGTTTATAAATTAAAAGTTCATTCCTGCGATCTTGCAGATAATTGTAATACAACAACAACAGAGAGATTTAATGTAACAAATGAATATGAAACAGTTACACTTACCTACAATCCTTACAACAAAGGAGATAAAATAAATTTCAATGTATCGGTAAAAGATGTTAGAAATTTATCTGTAGAAGGATTTAATCTAACTTTAATACTTAACAAGGATGTTAAGAATGTTACCTTAGTTAACAATACTATTACAAACTTTGGGAGTTATCGGATAGAACCAAAAGATAATCCGGAAGCTGACAAAGAAAAGGCTGATTCTACGAATTATACAATTTATGTAAATGTAGAGAAAAACGGAAATGAAGGGGAATATAATGAGAGTTTTGTTGTCTCTGAAGAAATTCCTACAGAAATTATTTACCCGGAAACAGGCTACTATCCTCCAAATACAGGAGTAGATATGAATGTCTCTGTGGTAGATATGCACAGTGAAGTTGTAAAGGGCGCTGCTGTGACTGCTTTTTGTCCACACTGCACTAAAGATTATGCAAGATTAACTTTTGATTCAGAAACAGAAACCTATAAAGGCAGTTCTATCTTTACAGCTCCAAATGAAGACTTTGGAATTTTTGTTTATTCAAGTTCTTATTTTGGTGGAAACCTTGGTTATACTGGAAGAATGTTTACAACAACTAAAACTACTACAGAACCTTCTGAAGGAGATGGAAATGGAGGTGGGGGTAATGGTGGTGTTCCAGGAATAACTAATTGCACCTGCACAGAGTGGAAAGATAAAGGCTGTGGTTTATCTAACTGCTCCGCAACAGAGAAGTATCAAACAAGAGTATGTAATCCAGCTGGTTGTTCAGCAGAAAAACAATGTGTTTATAATCCTGTTTGTATACCAGAAAAAGATTTTAGAATTTCAATTGATCAAGAAATACTAGAAATTGACCAGGGAAAAACAAAAAAAGGTTCAATAAAACTTGAGAATATAGGAGGAGCAAAACTTTCTTTAACAATTTCAGCAGAGAAAGAATGTTGTGATTTAAATTATACCAAGAGTTTAGAACTTGAGAAAAAGGAAATAAAAGTACTACCAATTTTAGTTCATCCCAATCTTTCTCAAGGGGCAGGAGAGTATTCAATAAAGTTTAAGGTAGAAAGTGAGGGAGTAGAGAAAGAAGAAAATTTGAGAATAGTTGTTAAAGAAAATCCTTCTATTTCTTATTTAAAATCAATTAAAAATAAATTACCAAAATTAGAAGAAGAAATAAAGAAATATAAAGAAACTGGAGTTGATGTTACTGATTTAGAGATAAAAATAAGAGAAATAAAAACACTTATTGAGAATTCAACTTTAAGCATAAAAACAGATAATCTAGATAACCTAAAAAAACAGACAGATGAAATTAAATTAAAAGTTGGTTATATAGATAATAAACTTTTGACCTTAAAAATAAAAAAGTTCCTACTTGAAAACAAATGGAGCTTAATTTTACTAGTGATTCTTACCTTAATATTCTCTTATTTAATAACTCAAGTTATTTATCCTCATTTTAGACTTAGTAGGGAAATAAGGAGCTTGGAAGAAAAAAAGCAGGGACTTGTAAATTCAAGAAAAGAAACAGAAAAAAAATATTTTTTAAGGAAAATTAATGAAAAAACATTTAAAGATATTTTAGTCAAAACCCAACAAACGATTTTTGAGGTTAGAGGGAAAATAAGAGGGAAAAAAGAAAATAAGGAATCTCTTTTAAAAGAAAAATTAGTTCCAACCACTTTGTTAATCTGGATTATATCTTTACCTGTTTCTTTTTTTAGATACTTAAAAGGTTTGGTAACAAAATTAAAACATAAATTTGGAAAAATAAAACTAAAAGATAAAGTTAGAGATATAAAAAGAAAAAAACTTAAAATAAAACAAATTATAAGTGATCCTAAATTTGTTAATAGAGAAGTAACACTCAAAGGTGAAGTCTCATTTATTCAGAAGACCTCCAAAGAAGAGTTTATTTACAAAATAAGAGATGAAACCGGAGATATTTATATTTTCAGTAATAAAGAAATTAAGGAGGGTGAAAATACGATAACAGGAGTTTTACATAAATCTATGATTGGACAAATGTATGTAGAAATTAAGGTTTAGTCTACTATTTACATAACTTCTTCTTCATCTACCCTTTTGTAGCTATGCAATTCTTCTGGTTTGAACCATAATTTAATTTCTCTTTCAGCGGTTTCTTTTTTGTCAGAAGCATGAACTAAATTGAAATAAATTCTGCCTTTTCCATCAGCATGTTTTATTCCCATATGTCCAAAATCCCCCCTTATTGTTCCAGGTGGAGCAACATCTCCTGAAGTTGGACCCACAATTTTTCTTACGACATCTATCGCATCAGCTCCTTCTACTACTGCTGCAACAATAGGGCCACTTTTCAGATATTCTTTCAAATTTCCAAAAAAAGGTTTATCTTTATGTTCAAAATAATGCTCAGTTGCGAATTTTTCGTCAGCCCAAATCATTTTAAAACCAACAATTTTTAGACCCCTCTGCTCAAACCTCTTTATAATATCTCCAATTAAACCTCTCCTCACACCGTCTGGCTTTACTGCCACAAAAGTTCTCTCTATTGCCATATATTAATCCAAAAAAAGAATTAACTAATATAAGTTTTTAACAAGGTTTGTTTTAATCAGGTTAAAACTGCTGTAGAGATTTATATTAAAAAATTAATTAAATAATGGAATACAAAATGAAAGGAATAGATATCCCTAAATATGTTATTTATTTTATTATTTGTTTATTACCTCTCATTATATTACTTGCTCTTATGACAGGGAAAGGACAACTCGCTTTTGATTTTCTTAATAATATCGTTTCTGTATTTCTTTCTCTCACCAAAGGCGCTATGTCAAGCCTTCTCTTCACATGAAACGGACAACTTTCTTGATTTTGTTTTCAGTAGTTTTTGCTCTTACAGTCCTGGTTATATGTGTTTATTTCTGGGGTGAAATTAAAAATAAATCTGAAGATATCCCTTTTTTGGAGGATGTTAGAGAAAGAACAGATATTATTGTTTCTGACAGAGTTTCTTTGGGTTGTTTTATTCCCCCTGATATAGATGAAGATAACTTTAATCATATAAAAAATTCACTTAAAGATGGACCAAATGAAAATGAAACTCTATTTGATTACTGTTTTAGTGTAGAAAAAAAGCAGGGTTTTTCTGGCGAGGATAAAGAAATAGAATGGCAAGATATTAATGACTCTTTACCTTATGGAATCAAGTTAAATGGCTACTGCTATAACTTCCTCAGACCAGGCTGTCTTTGTTTGGATAAAGATGTACCAGGATGGGAAGGAAAAGATTTTTTAACAGAAAGAAGGAGTCTTGATTTTGGAACAGAATATAAATCAAGTATCGGTAAAGATTTGGAAAAACAGAGTTTTGTAGAAATAAGAGGGCAGCCTTCTGTTATTGTTGTTAAACACAGAAAAAAACCAAAACTTTCTTTGTATGGAGGAATCAAATTAAGAGGAGAAAAAACTGTTGAAAAAGTTACTGCAAGGATTTTTAATTCTACTTCTCCTTTATCAAGGTGCAAAGAAGAATGTGGTGAGGATTATGAAGATAAAGAACAAATAAGTTGCGAAGAAGGTTGTAAATTTGCAAACTTGAATGCTGAAAAAGCTGATGATTGTGATTTAACGCCTGATGAAAAAAAAGAGGGTTGTAACTATTTTGTTTCTTTTCTTGCTGACCAGCCATCTAACAAAATTGCTGGAAGAGAAAGAAGTTGTTATATTGGGGATAATTGGGATTGTTATAAAGATTGTAGAGATAGCCCTCCACCGAACACTTCTTCTTATTGCAGAATAGAATGTGATTGCTACACAGAACAGAGATATTATGATGAAGATTCTTCAGAAATCTGTGAAAACTATTGTAATAGTGAAGATTTTGAGGGAGATTCTGGAAACTGTATTCTTGGTTGTAAAAAAGGAAAAGAGATGAACTGCTACAGGGACTGTTTTGTTGAAACAGGAAATGCTGATTATTGTGAAGATAAATGCGGTTGTTATTATTGTAATGATACTTTTAAAGATAAAGAGTTTGACCTGGCAAATTATCTCTTCTGTGAAGTTTTAACAGATGATGACCAAAAACATGGTTGTGAAAAATTCCTTAAAATAGAGAAATCAACCTTCCAGATAAAGACGGGAAATTATTCAACTTTTAAAATTGGTAATTTAGATTTAAAACCAGATTACAGAGGTCTTGCTTGGGCTGTGGCAACAATTACAACAAAAGAGCCACATCCAGGAGAAAGTTGCTATAATCCAAATAATTATGGTAGTTATAGTCAGTGCTGCGATGAACTTTGTGAATATAGTGATATAGGGTGTAAAGGAGATGAAGAAAATACTTGTAAAAAGGAAGGAATAAGTTTTTATGGATTACCTACAAATTGTGAAGTTGCCTGTAATTGCTCAACAACCCACAGAACAGATTCAGAGTTAGATAATCCTTTTGTTCTGTGCAAAACTTTCTGCGCTTCAAGGGATGGGTATTATGGAAATGGAACAAAAATTACAAAATGTCAGGAAGGTTGTGAATGGGCTGCTAGACAATACAACAAGCCAGAGTTTATAACTTTTGAAAAAACAATTGATTTGGTTTTTGTTACTGATACAAGTGGGAGTATGTGCGGCTCAAGTTCAAATGAATGGGCTAGTTTATGTGATATTATGGATGATATAAAAGTAGAACTTGAGGAAGAGGATTATAAACTTAATGTAACAATTTATGGTTTAGATCATGGAGATTGTGCAGATAAAAGCTATTATTGTGCAGATGATGAAATTCTTAGTGATTCAGAAAGTTGGGGTCCAGGAGCAGAATGGGCTGTAAAAAATCATTCCTGGAGAGAAGATATATTATCAAAAATTTTGTTTGTTGTTGGCGATGAAGGACCTTATGAGGGAGATGATTGGGATGAACAAAAGGATAAAGATTCTGTTGAGGCCGCGGTTCAGGCAGCAAAAGAGAATAATGTAACAATTTTTGGTTTATGGGGTACAAAAGGGGGTGGAGAAATAGATGATGGCCTTAAAGATTTATTTTATAATATTTCTGAGCCAACAGGTGGAAACGCCACTTTATTTAGCAGTCCTCCTGAAGTTAAAGACTTTATTACTAATACAATAACTGGACCAGAAAAATTTGAAACAGGTTATGATAAATTTGTGAATTTGACTAAAGAAGAAAATATAGTTTCAGTAGAGAACCCATATGTATGGAGAAATGTTTATGATGAAGTCTGGTCAAATCCGATTTACATTGTTGACTGGGACAAGTTTTCAGGAAATCCCTGGACCTATCCTTGTAAGGGAGATTGGAGTAAAATTTGTGCTACTTCAGAATTTAATAAATCTTTTGAAATGAACAATATAATTGAGGAGATAAAAGATTTGTATGAATAGATTATGAAAGGGGATTTCCATATCTCACCAGTTCTTGGTATAGTGGCTTTAATTATTATTTTTGTTGTAGCAATGATGATTATAACTGGAGGATTTTTACCTATTACAGATAAGATCACTGAAATAATTCAAAGTGTGCTTGCTCCATTTATAGGAATTCTCTCTTAATTATGATAAAAGGTATGCAATGGAAAATATTGTTTGAAATTTTGATATTGGTAATTGTATTTGTTATTGTGGCTGGTTTTTTAATTATTAATGCTCAAGGTAAATTAATAAATCCTTTCCAAAATAAGACTGAATTAAAGACAGTTTGTGAAATGTGGAACTGTGAAGAACCAATTCCTCCCAAGTTAATATCAGAATGTAGTACAATATCAGAATGCAAATCTTATTGTAAGAATCTTGGGGCTCTTATGTCAAAATGCAAATGATGAAAGGAAATGCAAAAAATGCTGTTTTATTAGTTATTCTTGTTGTAGTTTTACTTTTTATTATTACTTCTATAATTGGTATGATTCAAGCACTAACTGGTAAGAAAGGATTATATGAGAGAATGGCAAATCCCCTGGTTTTTACTGCGGAAGAAGTTGTAACGTATGGGTCAGAAAAATTTGTTAATACCTGTGAGAATTTTATGAATGAGGTAGAGACTATTTTTGTTTATGATGAAGTTGAGAGAGAATGTTCGAGATGGTACTCAAACTGTGTGGAAAGTGAAGAGAATCCGCCACAAAATCCCTGGACAAAACCCGAAATTTTAGAAAAAGACCTGGAAACAATGAAATATCTTAAACCTGACTGTAGAACATCTGGAATAGACAGATTAAGGGAAAAGTGGGCAGACAAGAGCCCAAATTTTGCCAAAAAAAACGAATTTGAACAATATAACCTAATAAGAAACGCCTGTGGCTCAACTTTGGTCAAGAGAATATATGATTAATTATCAGAGTGAAATTCTGTAAAAAAATTTTCAGCAACAATCAAAATCCCCCCAATATTAAATAACTTTTATACTTAACCGAAGGCAAGAAAACCAGGGTGAATGAATTGCCTTGGATAAACAAAGCATTCTCAAACTATTTCAGGAGTGTCCAGAGACTTAAATGCCTCAATTAACATCAAAAATAAATCACTACGGCAGTGCTCGGAATATAAGTTTGTGGAAAGAGGAGTTCACCTCTTAAATGAGGTTAGCCTCCCGGAGAAGCAGGAAGCCCCTCAACTTGTTGGGGGTAGTTCACCCATGTGCAAACCTATAAACTGTAATCCATTTATCAACAATAAAATCTTGTATAGAACCTAATATCGGTATATTTGAAACATCAAAACTAAAAGAACCAATATTGCTACCTATGAAGAATAATATGAGAAATAAGATTATTATACTAACAATAGCTAAAATAGAACCCTTCCCCATACTCAAATTAAATATTAAGAATTAATTATATTATGCTTAACAAAAGTGAAAAGAAAGGAATAGAAGTAGAATATTTCTTTTTTATTTTCGGTTTGATTTTTGCGATTTTAATTTTAGGTTTGTGGCAGCAGATGGGAATGGGTTTAGCAACACAGAGGATGAGTGAATTAAAGATAAATACAATTGCGCAAATAAAAAATACTTTGTTTTTAATGCAGTCTGCCCCTGTTAAAACTTACACCTGTGCGAGTTTAAGAAATTGTAATCGGGTAACTATTCATCCAACTTACCTAGAAATATGGGGTCCTGAAAACAAGCGTTTTAATGAGGGAGCATATCTGTCAGATTCTTTGGTTGGGAATATGGATTTATATGAGTATACTGGAACTTCTTGGGAGGTTTTAAGTGTTGATGGTTATACAACCCCCTGTGAGGTTTTTCTCTGTTTTGAGAAAGTAGATGAAAGCTCTATTTATATAATTGGGCCAACAACTGGAAAATGAAACGAGGTCTTTTACCTTTACCTCCAGAGATGATTGGTTATATAATAACTCTGGCTATATTTGTTGGGATAATGGCTATGATTGCGATGTTTTGGTTTAATTTTCAGACAATTCCAACTGAGACTCCGGAAAAGGCAACAGCCTGCGACCTTGCTTATATGCTTTCTACGTGGAAAGATTTAACTGTTTATCCAAATATTTTTAATAAAACTTTATTAAACGAGTGGAAAACTACAGGTGGAAGGGAAGAAACAGCAAATTCTATTTTTGAAAATATGTCTAAATTCTTTTTACCAGATTCTGACTATTTTATGCTTATCTCTGATGGAAGCGATGTTTATTCTTTGTATGTTCCTCCAGAAAGTAAATCTGTTTATAAGAAATGTGGAAATCTAAAAATATCTGAAAAAGATTATAAAAAATTAGACGAAAAGTTGCAGAATTATATTACAAAAAGCGGAAATATAGATTATATCGAGGGAAAGCCCGGAGAATTGCCACATAACAAATTAAGTTCTATTTGTCCTCTGACAACCTTTGTTGCAGATAAGGATAATGTTGAAATTGGCGCAATGGTTACGGGGTTAACAACTAATTTGGCAACACAATTAAGGGATGGAATTTATCAGGTTGGGGTTAAAGGAAAGCCTCATGTTTTTTATCGATTAGGTCCTTATCCAGAAGGTTGCCTTGTAAATGGTGGTACTAACGAGAGAAAATCTAAAACATTAATTAAAGATATTCTTACAGAAAGGATAATTTTAAAATTACCTGTAATTGGGGGTGCAATTGGGGATATAGATTCTTGGATAGATGAAGCAATTAGTAGTATACCTTTAGTTGGTGACCTTTATGACTGGTTAAAAGGAAAAAAAGAAGAAGCTATTGAATGGATGACAACAACAGAAGTTTACGCTAAATGTGGTTTCAAATGGGATTTTAATAATACAACAAATGTTCTCTCAGTTATTCCCTCAAGTAAAGGAGAGGGAGATTGTGAATTAAAGACAAGGATTCCAAGGCGAGTGGTAAATGAAAGCAATTTGTCAGCAAAAATCTGCAGGCCAAAGGAAGCATATAAACATACTATAACTGGGCCTGGTGGACTATACGACCTGGAATTTTTCCTTCTTGTTGAAAATGTAAGGGAAAGTTGGACTGCTGAAAACACGGTAAAATTCTGTAAGGACCGATGTGAAATAGATACACCGTGGTATATCAGCCCTAAAATATGTAAAAAGTATTGTGAGTATGAGGGAAAGTGTATTAGTTTACCTTGCGATTTTGCAAAGTCACAAAGGCATCTTTTTAACAACATGCTAGAAGGTGCGATTAATATAAAATATATTGTTGTTGAAACAGAAAAATTAGAGGATAAAAGTATTGATGAAATTATTGAAAATAATGAAGCTTATGCGATTGTATCTGCCTGCGATTCCTGGCCTACTGTTTCTGAGTGTGGAAGAGCAGATATTTGCGAGGGTCCTCATTGTGTAGATTTTGGTGAGGGTAGAACCTGCACTACCTGTAGTGGTCATGAAAATGCTTTTTGTTCACCAAATTATTTAGAAAATCCCCCCTCTGTAAAAAAATGGTTATATACTTGCCAAGAAGTTTTAAACCAATCCTGGCCTTCAAGAGAAGAAATGTCAGAATGCTTACCTGTGATTTTGGTAAACAGAACTTTTAATGGGGAGGAAATAGATTCTATTAATTGTCCAGAAAATGAAGATGCAGAAGTAACATGGAAAATAAATGCGAGTGGTCTCTGTTGCGAAAATTTGACAAAAACTGAAAAAGGATTATTTGTATGTGAAGAAGATACTGGTTTTTGCCCAAAAATGAAACTCTGGCCAAATTTAAATTCTTCAAATGTTGCTGTGCTTGATGATAAAAATTATGTTTTTAGTATTACACAAAAAGTTTGCAGAGGAGAGTATTCTTACAACAATGCAGAAAAAGCCTTTATTGTTGTTCATTATCCTGTGAAGGATAAAATAATAGAATATAGTTTGGAAGATTCTAGAATAGAATTAAAAGGACCTATAGAGCCAGAGAAACAATGTGATAAGGTTTCAGTGGGAGAAACTTTGAAAGATGGTAATTGTATTGCTAAGGTAAAAAAATTATTTAAAAATTGGGCAAGGGTAAGAGTTGAATATGGAGAATATTCTCATTTTGAGATTGATAAAGTATATAGTGATGGTAGTAAACTTTTTCATTATGGAAGATGTAAAGTTACCTATGATAAGCCAAAGGCTTGTATTTATGAAAAAACTCCGGGACCAAAAAATGAGTTAATAATAAAAATTGGAGAAGCAATTACAGACTGTTATCATTTTCACTATGCAGATATTTATCCTTCCAGTGCAGAGCCTTATACAGTAATTTGTGATAAAATTGATGTTTCTGGATGTCCTAAAGTATATAGCGGACATATACAACAGTATATTGAAGACTATGATAATGTTCCATGGAAATGGAAAATAGCAAACCCAGGAGGAGGTTATGGAGCTATACCTGATGATTCTGGTGATGAAGTGTGTATAAACTATACTCCTTCTAAAGTAAAAGTACTGCCAGGGTCTGAGTGTCCTGGAAGTGTTTATGAGCCTCCTTCTAAAGGAGAGTCCGATTGTAAGGAATTAAAGCGTCGTGTGTATGCGTTATTTAAGTCTGGTGATTGTGAAATGAAGGCAAAGAGAAAGACTCCTGTTACAAAAGATGAGTTATACATCTACTGGGTTAAATATGATGATGATTGTGGAGTAGAAGAAGGTGAAATAGATAAAGGAACTCATATTTATTGTGGTGGTAAATGTAAGGTTAATAATACTGCTGATGAAGGTAGAACTGGTCCAGGTTCAAAAGAAGCCTGTTTAACAGATATATCTTAATATGAAAACAAAAAAAATGAGAGGGGGAATTGAATGGCCTGTTATATCAGTAGCTCTTGTTTTTGTTGGGCTATTTGTCCTTACCCTGACAATAGGTTTTTATTTCAGAAGTGTTTTAGTTGGAGAGCCAATAGAAATAAGAACTTATACAGAATATAGGTGGATGAATTATTTTCCTTCTTCTGTTTTATTTTATCTTTCTTATTCTCCACAGAGTTGGAATGCTTTGAATGAGTTGGCAAAAATGGAGTATAGTAAAAAAGAAGTTTTGAGTAGAAAGAAATTTGTTGATAGATATTCTTCTGAGGTTGATTTAACTGGACATAATGGATTTAATGAATTGATGGATAAACTAGAAGAAAAGACAAAAAAGCGAGATAATTCTTACATTATTAAAGACAAAAAAGGGTTAATAATTTCTTTGGGTCTTCCAAGAGATAAACTGGAAGGTTTAATTGTAAGTTTTCCAGAAGAATATCCTTATAATTGCTTTTACAAAGATATGCCAATTTTTTCAAAAGAAACAAAAAATATGAGGATTAAGTTTGTTTATTGTTGTGGGGATATTAAAGAATGTAGTGCTTATCTGATAGGTCCAGGAAGAAGCGAATGTAATAATGACCCTTGTGGAGTAGGTCCATGTAAACTTGTTGTATGTGAAGGAGATAGCAATATAGAAAAATGCAAAGTAGAGGAGCCAGGGACAAGAATCTGCTTGAAAAATAATCCACCAGAAGTAGAAGATTTTGGTGTAAGATTTGAAGGGACAAGTGAATGGGATAAAACAATTGAAAAGGAATTTGAGGAGGATACAGAAGTAGAATTTTTTATAGAAGTAAAAGATGATTTTGATATAGATGAAATAATTTTAGATTATGATGACGGTAGTTATGATACAGAAACTGATTCTTACAATGAATTCAGTCATACCTACACAAAAAAAGGCGATTATAAAATTACATTTACTGTAATAGATGATGGTAAAAATGAGTGGAGTAATAAAGATAATAAACTGAGTGTTAAGTTAACATAGTTATGAGAATTAAAAAAATGAAAGGGGGAATTCAAGGACTTATGATGATTCTTACTGTAGTAAGTGCTGGGTTAATTGTTATTTTGATGGGCTCTGTTGGAGAAACTCCAATCTATTATCATACTTTGCCAGAAATTCAGTTTTCTGAATTATTATCTTCTTTTATCCACACAGAGACAAATCTGAAGAGAACAATAGAAGAGGATTCAGACAGATTTTTTAGTAATATTCAAGAGGAACCTATTTCATGGAATGATAGTTGGGCAGGTTATTCAGATTTTATTGATTTATTCAGTGAAAAATTAGGAGAAGCAGCAAATGATTATTTCGCCTCAAACTATGTTTTGGAAGGAGCAGAAGTTAATGCTTCTATTATAAACACTTCTGGTTCTGGTAGTAGTTTATCTTATGATAATACAAATAAAAATTTAACCTGGAATTATATTTATAGGATTTATTTAAGTAGCAAAATGTTTGGTGAAGATGTAAAAAATGAGATCAATACAACAAGAAGAATAAGAACAGAATTTAAGTTTATGGATTTAGGAGAAGTTTATGATTGTGCGGATACTTTCTTTACAACTATGGGTGTAACTCCCTATAACTTTCAAAAATTAAATTCCAATGAACTTAAAGCTGGATTAACACAAAAACTAAATAATGTTTTAGAGGATAAAATTGAGTGTGAGGATTTTGATTTCTCTCTAAAAATACCAATTTCCTGCGGAGGTTTTGATTGTGATTGTAGGGATATGGAAGATAAACCTGTTACAGTAACTTTAATTCTAAGTCAAAAAGGAAAGGGGACAATAGCTTTTTCAGAAGAATTCAGTGATTTTGTTTGTGGTAGTTTAGAAAATCCTTGTTCAAAAGGAGCAGACTGTGGAAGTGGAGAAGATTGTGTTTCAGGTTTTTGTGGTTCCTGCTTATCTTCTGGACTATTTTGTTCTCCAGAAGGTTTAACAAACTCCCTATCAAGTAGAGAATATAGATGCTACAAAATCAAAAATGAAGAGAAAGAATACAAATGTCTAAAAAATTATAATAATATTAAAATAATTTTAGATGATTATCTAAGACCTAAAAAATGGGAAAAAATACACCTAAACTGTGGAGAAGAGCACAAAACTTTAGAGGTGCAGGGAGTACCACATTATTTTTTTGAGTTTAATGGTGTCAAAATTGAAAAATGTGATTTAGACCTTTGTGACCTAACAAAAGTTCCAAGGGTTAATGGAAGATTAACAATTTATGCAGAGTCTGGTGGTTATGAATATGGACTTGGAGGAATAGATGTTAATTTTAATTTGTCCAGGTATATAGAACGATTAAATAACAAATTTAAGGATTTTAGTTATCAGTTTAATAAATTGGATTGTATTGAATTTCAAAATAATGTAGAGGAGGAAATTAATAAAATAATAAAAGAAACAGTAATTGAAGGATATACCTGGGATATAACTTTGGATACTAAATGTACAGTAAATAATCCAACTACTTGGAATAATGAACAGTATTCTCCTTTTAAAATTGATTTTATTGAAGATTGTCTCCCTAACAAATTAGTAGCAACTTCCCAATATATTGTAAAATATAAACCATCTTAATAACCAATCCTTTTTGATATATTAATAAAATGCTTAACTTATGGAGATGCCATTGAAAGTTGTTTTTGGAATTATACTTTTTCTGATAGTACTTGGTTTGGTTATCTATGCTCTAATCCAACATGGAATTTTAAGTGGTTTAGGAAATATATTAGTGGTGGGTGGAGATTGGTTAGGTAAACTTTTTAGTCCATTATAGATTTATATCTGTTTTTTGTCACCATAAATTCTTCTTATATTTTTTGGATATCCTCCTTCCTAAAATATTCTACAAGTTGATTATCAGACAATATAACTATAATACTACCCATTTCTTTTTATTTCGGTAATTGTCTATTTCTCCATTTTTGAAACCCTAATTTTTGTCTCCAGGAAAACATCAGGATTAACAGAGATGGAATCTATTTTATTATCCAACAAAAATTTTGCATATTCAGTGTATTTTGATGGGGCCTGCCCACAGATTCCAACTGGTTTTTTATTCTTATGTGCAACTCTGATTAACTCAGATATTAATTTTTTCACTGCCTCGTTTCTTTCATCAAAACCAAGAGTTGGATTATCTCTGTCTATTCCTAAAGTCAACTGTGTCAAGTCATTCGAGCCAATTGAGAAACCATCAAACAATTTTGAAAATTCCTCTGCAAGAATAATATTTGAAGGAATTTCTGCCATTACATAAACTTTTAATTTCCTCTTACTTAGAATTTTTAAAACATCTTTTGCTTCTTTAATTGTTCTACAAAAGGGAACCATTACATCAACATTTTTTAAGCCCATTTCCTCCCTGACTTTTTTTATTGCTTCACTCTCTAACAAAAAAGCGGGTTTAAATTTTTCATCTGAATATCTTGATGCCCCTCTCCAACCAAGCATTGGATTGTTTTCTACTGGCTCATATTTTTTTCCACCAAGTAAATTCCTGTACTCATTTGTCTTGAAATCAGAAAATCTTACTATAATTTGATTTGGATAAACTGAGGCGGCAAGCATTCCAATTCCTTCTGCAAGTTTCTGAACATAAAATTCCTGTTTTTTCTTTTCTATTGCGTAAAGAGGATGCATTTTTATCCAGTTAGTTATAATATATTCTATCCTTACCAGACCAATTCCATCAGGTTGCAAAAAAGTCAAATCAAAAGATTCTTCAGGAGTTCCAAGAATTAGCATAACTTTTGTTTTTGTTTTAGGTAACTTTTCAATGTTAATTTTTTTGATTTTATAATTTAATTTTCCTTCCCAGATAATTCCTTTTGAACTTGTACAATCAATAGTTACTTCCTGTCCATTTCTTAACTTTTTCATTGTGTTTTGTGCTCCTACGATGCAGGGGATACCTAACTCTCTTGAAACAATAGAAGCATGACTTGTACTTCCTCCCTGCTCAGTTATAATTCCAGAAGCTATTTTCATTATCGGCTCCCAATCAGGGTTTGTCTGCCTTGCAACAAGAATTTCTCCCTGTTTAAATTCTTCTATCTGGTTTATATTTTTAATAATATGTATTTTTCCTGAGGATATTTTCCTACCAATAGCGAGACCTTCTGCCAATTTTTTGCTTTTTTTAACTAAAGTATATTTACTAATTTCTTTTTTCCTTGTATGAACTGTTTCTGGTCTTGCCTGAACAATATATAATTTTTTGTCTTCTCCATCTTTTGCAAATTCTATATCCATCGGTTTTTTATAATATTCTTCAATTTTAATTGCATAACTCGCAAGTTCTTCTACTTCTTTGTCAGTCAGAATAAATCTGTTTTTATCTTTTGACTTGATTTTCTCCTGTTTTGTTCCTGTTTTTGAAAAAACCAATTTAACTTTCTTGTCTCCAATTTCCTTATTGATAACTTTTCCTGTTGGCTTAAATACAAAAAATGAATCAGGTTTTACAGTTCCTTTTACAACATATTCTCCAAGCCCATAACTTCCTTCAATAGAAACAACATTTCTAAAACCTGTGTTTGGGTCCAGAGTAAACATTACTCCAGAACATGCAACATCACTCCTGACCATTTTCTGAATTCCTACTGATAATTTAACAGAAAATTGTCCAAAACCCTTTTCCTTTCTATAGGAAATTGCTCTGTCAGTGAAAAGAGAAGAGTAACATTTCACAATAGCCTTTAATAATTCTTTCTCTCCTCTTACATTTAAATAAGTTTCCTGTGCCCCCGCAAAACTTGCTTCTGGCAAATCCTCTGCAGTTGCAGAACTCCTCACAGCAACCGATATTTCTTTATTATATTCTCTGCAAAGTTTTTTGTAACTCTCTAAAATTTCTTTTTCTAGTTTTTTAGGGATTTTTGATTTTAAGATTAATTCTCTGACTCTTTTTCCTTTTTCTCTTAAATTTTTAATATTTTTTACATCTAAATCAGAAAGACTTTCTTTAATTTCCCTGTCAAGTCTGTTTTCCCTGATAAAATAATCATAGGATTCACTTGTTAAAGCAAAACCGTTTGGAACCCTTATCCCTCTATTTTTCAACTGTGAATACATCTCCCCAAGAC
>JAGXOI010000089.1 GCA_023659975.1 Candidatus Aenigmarchaeota archaeon LH_S4 | reverse complement strand
GATTTGAACAATCCACTTAACCTATATATTTTGTTAAAATCAAAAACCACCAACTTTATTATTAAATCTTAATTTTTCTGTCAACTTCAATACCCTTCTTCTAAAGTTCTCTGGATACTTTTTCAGATAACCTTTTAATTTTTTAAAATCAATATTATCTTTGAATTTCTCTGCGAGCTCATCTCTGATTTCCCTGAAATATATTAAATCTATAAATGTTTTTTCAATATCACTTACAGGAAACACAAAGTTCCCGCTTTTATAATAATCATAACCAAAGAAGTATTTTGGTGAAAGTCTTCTTATAATAACATTGGATTTAAAAACTTTTCTTATTCCTGTTCTTACTTTTCTTGTAGTTATTACTATTGGACAGGTTTCCTGTTCCCACAGATTATGAAAACTAAGAGCATCCTGTAAACCAAAATAGGCGGGTTTTAAACAATAGACAATTAATGAAGGGTCTTCATATATTGTATAATAACCTTTTTCTATTCTCTTTATATAACCTCTTTTTATAAGATGATTCAGAAGTACATAAGTGTAATCTTTGTTTCCGACTAACATTGAAATTGAATTAATATTTGCTACTTGTGTGTTTTTAATATACTCTACCACTTTCTTTACATATCTCATCTTAGATGCCTTTTTATATATTCAAGAATTTCCTTTTTTGTTGGAGTAATTCCAAAAAGTATCAGAGTTTTTAGTTCCCTCTCATCTATTGGCTCCTTAAAATTTTCAATAAGGTTTTTTAAGTTGTATTTTATCTTTTCAATTTCTTCCACATATTTCAGAAGAAAGAAAATATCATACAGGTCTCTGATTTTTTTCCTCTTAAGATAAGCCTCGACTTTTTCTTTTATTAAATCTTCTGGTAATAAAGTATATATATTTATGAATGAGCCTTCAGAGGTTTCATATTCTTTTATTGTTCCGTTTACTCTTTTAAATACAACCTCAAGTCTAATCTCAATATTATTAAATATTAACACAGAAAATAAAGAATTTTCTTTTATTTTTTTCTTGACAATTTTAAAACCTATTCTTCTCAGTTTATCAAATACTTCTTCTATTCTTTTTAGATTTTTTTCAAAATAAACATCTATATCTCCTGAGAACCGGTTTCCTGAATAACATCTCCATATTGCTGTTCCTCCATGCAGAACAGTCTTTGGCATTACTTCATAAAGAATTTCCATCAAAATATCCTGTAGTTCAGCAATTTCTCTATGTTTTTTTCTCTTAAGTTTCAAAACCAAAGGTATTTTAACCATAAT
>JAGXOI010000088.1 GCA_023659975.1 Candidatus Aenigmarchaeota archaeon LH_S4 | reverse complement strand
GAGAAGGTAGTTGTGGCTGCTAGAAGTAAGGGAATGAGATTTATTAATTATAATCCAAAATCATATGTCGACAAAGTATCAAGAGGTGATACTGATTTCTTTCCCTCACTTAATTTTTCCATCATTCTTATTGTTTCATCTCTATATTTAATCCAATATTTGCATTTGCTTATTATTTGAGACTCATTCTTTATTTTTCTCTTTTCATCACTTCTTTTCCATATTCGCAATCTTTACATGTTGTATAAAGCCAAAAGGGACAAGCAAATACCATTATTTCTTTTCTAAAGCTGCTTTAATGAGTCTTTCAATACTTTCCCTAAATTCTCTTCTTTCCTCTTTCATTTCCTGCAAAATTTTCTCCATGTTTTCTGCAATTTTCCCATATTTTACATCAACTACATCAAATCTCTGAATTGTGTCATAGTGAAAATCCTGTAAGATAGTTTTATTTTCCTTCCTGGATTCCCTCATTTCCTCTGTGCCTTCTCTTATTGCCCCAATTGTCTGGTCCTGTTTTTCTAACATTTTATCTTGTCCCTCAAGAAGTTTTTCATTTCCTGAATCAAGTTTGTTGCAAATTTTTTCATTACCACTTCTAATATCTTCGGACAGTTTTTCATTACCACTTCTAATATCTTCGGACAGTTTTTCATTTCCTGAATCTATTTTCTCATTAGTCTTGTTAATGTACAAAATTGCTGCACCCATCCTATCTCCAAGTTCTTCTTGTATATCACCATATTTTATTTTAAACAAGTTAAATTCTCCTGTTTCCTGTTTAAAACTCACTTTTGTTTCTCGAACCTCAATAAAGTCTTTCTTTATTTTTATTGCCTCAGCAAATTTTCTTAAAATTTCTTCTTTTCCTTCTGCAACTATTTTAACATCTCCACCTTCTAAATTTTCAACATATCCAACAATTCCCATCTTCCTTGCAATTTTCTGAACTACATCCCTATAACCAACTTTCTGGACTTCCCCATCTGCAATAATTTCTGCTCTTTGCATAATATAACTTTAAAATCCTTTAAATATAGATGAGGACATTGCCTCCAATATCAGCATTCCTTGTGTCTCTATGTATCAATACCTGTTCCCACAAGCTTATTTCTCATAATTATCATTTAAGAGTTCTTTATGTTCTATTACTGTTAAATTGATGCCAGCACCAAAAGGTTTGGGTCTCTGTGCTTCTGATGAAATCAAGAAACTTTTTGAACTTGTAGGTATTCAGGATGTTAGAGGTGACATCCTCCACCACCAAAAATCATAGATTTTTGGAAGTGGCTTCCAGCAACTAGTAATGGTTGTGAG
>JAGXOI010000087.1 GCA_023659975.1 Candidatus Aenigmarchaeota archaeon LH_S4 | reverse complement strand
GTAATATATCCAATACTCTCACTAATTTTTTTCTGTTTTATCTAAATTTATAATCCATTTTTAATAGGTGTGTGGAGCGGCTCCAGTCGATAACTAAACCAGCAGAAGTTTACTCCCCAATTTTCCTCCACCCAGTTTACTCAGAAGCATAATTTCTATTATTTACCCTTGCTTTCTTCCGAATCTGGGGGATTCATAATAAAAACCACCTCCCAAGGCTGGACTTCTCAGTCAAACTAGGAAGGCTTCTACTAATCTAATTACCTTCCAGGTTTTTCAACTCCTGCTATAGACGATTTCAGGTTACAGGCTACGCCTAACAGCCCAGTCTAGCTCCACACAATTATATTTGGATAAAAAGAATTAAAATAATTCTTTATTTTTGACCGAAGCCTTTTTGATAAAAGTACCAAACAAAAAGCTCGGGCCAAAAACCCCTGCTTTTTGTTAACCGAGTTACCCAATAAAAGGGGGGGCTTAAAAGAATTCTTTTAACCAATTTAACCCCTCGGGTTTTCGCTTGAGCCTTTTCAACCAATATATCCCATAAAAGGCTCAACCACAAACAGAGTAACCACAACTCTTACAAGTTTTACAACCTTCTTCTCTGATCATCTCTGCACCACAATTTGGACATTTGTCATCATTTAGTTTTTCCTCTTCTTTTTTATCCTCAGAATAAAAATTAATAACCTGCTCATCTCTGCTTCTATCTCTGTAAATTGTTATTCCTTTACATTTCATTTTCCAGGCAAGCATATATATTTTTTCAACATCCTGAATTGTTGCCGAATTTGGCAAGTTTATAGTTTTTGACACAGCATTGTCAGTATATTTCTGGAAAGCGGCCTGAATTCTTAAATGCCACTCCGGAGAAACATCATGGGCAGAAACAAATATTTTTCTGATATTATCCGGTATTTCTTCGATATCCTGAATTGATGCCCTACCTGCAACCTTCTTTATAATTTCTTTACTGTACAATTCTTTTTCTCTTAACACTTGTTCAAATAGTTGATTTGTCTCAGCAAGATTTTCTCCAAGGGACCCTGCAACATTTCTCATATAGGAGATTGCAAAAATTGGCTCTATCCCTGCTGAACAGTTAGATATAATCCCAATAGTTCCTGTAGGAGCAATTGTTGTGATGGTAGCATTTCTCATACTCTTCTCGTTTTTCCAGGTTGATTTTTTGAAATTTGGAAAGTTTCCTCTTTTCTCTCCAAGTTCTCTTGATTTATTTCTGCCTGTTTCTGTGATAAATTTCATTATTTTGGAAGCAAGTTTTTCTGCTTCTTCAGAATTGTAAGGAATCTCAAGTAAGATTAATAAATCAGCAAACCCCATCACAC
>JAGXOI010000086.1 GCA_023659975.1 Candidatus Aenigmarchaeota archaeon LH_S4 | reverse complement strand
CCCTGGTAGTTTTAATGTTGTATGGATTCCAACTATTGAATCTCATGAACAAAAAAGTTTTCCTGAAAGATACGAGGCACAATTAATTGATTTATTTGTAGAATGTCTTATAAATTTGGAGGAAGATACTCTAATTAAAAAAACAAAACTATTATTAAAAGAAGATTTTGATATATTAAAAAGAGCAGGAATATATTTAGTTAACCGGAGATTTGATATTCTTAATGAATTATTATTTAATCTTAAATATAACCCTTTAGAAGATTACAATTTAAAACATGAAGTCTATGAATTATTGAAATCTAATGCTACTAAATTTTCTGAAGATCAAATTAAGGTCATCATTAAATGGATTGAAGAAAAAAATTATTATCTTGATGAAGTTAAACCTGAAGAAAAAGATAAGATTCTTGCTTATCGTAAAAAGGAATGGTATTCCCCTCTTTTACCCTCCGAAAATAAAGAGATACAAAAGCGGTATAAGAAATATGATGAGATAAATAATAAAGTACCAGAGCATCCTGGCTTTGTAAGTTGGCATACCTCTTGGTCTGGAGAAGCAACACCCTTACAAGAGTTTGAACTTGAAAAAGCAACAATTGACAAAATTATTTCTGAAATAAAGGGATTCAAAGAAGAAAAAGGATTCCAAAAACCGAGCATTAGAGGTTTTGCAGACACTGTTCAGAAAGATGTTGAAAAGAATCCATCAAAATATTATGATGCTCTTAATAAATTTAGAGAAGTAGATTTAGCTTATTTATGTGCAATTATTAGAGGATTCATAAACATATGCAGGAAAAACAATGACAAAAAAGAAGGAGGGATTATTGAATTGGATTGGAAAAAAATTCTAAATTTTGTTAATGATCAAATCAATGAATCTTTCTGGAATATAGACTCATCTGGAGAATTTAATTATAAAGACTGGTTTGTATCTGAGGTTGCTAACTTAATTGAGGATGGAACAAAATATGATAGAACAGCATTTGATGTTAAATTACTTCCAATAGCTAAAGAAATTCTAATAAAATTAACTAAACACAACATTTTTTATCCAATTAATAACGATAATTATGCTACTTTTGCTCTAAACTCGACAGAAGGAAAAATTCTTGATGCTATGCTTAATTATTCGCTAAGAAGATATAGGGTAGTTAAAAAAGAATGGGATGATGATATTAAAAAATATTTTACTGAAAAAATTACTGAAAAGAAATATATTGAAGTATTTACAATAGTTGGACAATATTTACCTCAATTTTATAAATTAGATAAAGATTGGGTAGACTCTAATTTTGATTTAATTTTTCCATTAGATGATCTCAATATTTTAAAGGCATCAATTTCAGGTTTATTCTTTAATTCAACAG
>JAGXOI010000085.1 GCA_023659975.1 Candidatus Aenigmarchaeota archaeon LH_S4 | reverse complement strand
TTCCAGGAAGCCAATCCCAGTAATCGGGTTGTTGCGTCCAAATGAGGTTGGATTAACAAAGTCTACGGTGTAGCTATATCCAACTTATGGAAAGCTCCTGACTTTAGTCGTGGAGTAGATTACATTAGCACCTTGTTATAAAATAAAAAATAATACTAACAAAAATTAAAAATAAGACAGGGATAATAACTTTCTGATACGGGAAGTAAACCTTGTTATTGTTTTTATTTTTCAAAAACTTATTTACCCAGATACCAAGTGAAAAAACAAGACTACCAAAAATAATACCAAGCAAAATTTTATCAAATCCCCAGAGCAGATTACAGGAAAAATCAATAAACTTCATCCAATAGAGAGGAAGAATAACAATCAGATAAAAGGAAACCAGAATCAAGCTATTTCTGAATATGAATTTAAATTTCTTTTTATCAAGCCAGGAAATAAACCAAAGTATACTGGAAATAATTAATGCTCCAATCCAGATACCGGAGATAACATCATCCACTCCAAGCCATCTTGAGAGTTCCACTCCCCCAGCAACTGCTACTGTGCAAGCAGGACAGACAGCACTAACACAGGATGGAAGAAATAACAGAGCCAGTATACTAAAAATCTCTTTTCTCATATAATATAATGTATGAAACCATATTTATAATTTGGTTTCAGAATATGAAACCTCTTAAAATAATAGAAAACTGAGTTTATTGCTGGATATTTATTATGGTAAAACCTTCTATTGTTGTATTTTTATATAATATTTCAGAACTCAGATTATACTCTCCTGCTTTTATTCCCCCACAAACATTACATCTCGGCAGTTTATAGGAAAATGAAACTTCATTTATTCCCTTGCTTAAATTTAAAATTTTTTCCTTATTTAATCTTCCACCTATACCATTTACCTTAACCTCAATATTTTCCAAATCCGAATTTGAGTAAATTATTGTAGTCAGATTCATAACATCAGCAGAATGATAAACTTCTTTATCAGCAGACAAATTATTTAAAGAAACTTTAATTTCCCTACCTTCCATAGTACAACCAGAAATAAAAATTAATCCAACAAACAAAACTATCAAAAACAAAAGTCTCTTCACTTTTTCACCTTTATATTCTTATTTAGTTCCTCGAGCAATTTGTTTGTATTAATTCCGTATTTTTCGCAGACCTCCCCGATTTTCAATTTGTCCATTTCCATTCTGACAAAAGGGCAATCCAAACAAGGAAATTTAAATTTTTCCAGGATTTCTTTAACTCCGTTAATCACTAAAATTTTCCCCAAAACGGTATCTTTTGTAATATCCATAAATAAAATAATAAAAATTTATACTTAACCAAAGGCAAGAAAACTCCCGATTTTAATGAGGGGAGATGAATT
>JAGXOI010000084.1 GCA_023659975.1 Candidatus Aenigmarchaeota archaeon LH_S4 | reverse complement strand
TTATTGATGATACTGGCTACGGAGCAAATGATTCTGTTTCAAATAATACTGCAACCATAATTACAGCAAATTCAACTCTATCAAATGGGACTTATAATTGGTATATTAACTGCACAGATGTAGATGGAACTTTTAAATCAGAAGAAAGAGAAATCACAATTGACACAACAAACCCAACAATTTTTTATAATCCTTCTACAACTCATAAAGAAAGTCAGACAGAAAAATGGATTTTCATTAATGTAAGTGTTTCATACACAAATGAGAATTCAGTAAAATTACATTGGAATGGAAATGACGAATTTTTTTGCTAATCGGGAGGGAAATATTTACTGGACCAATAAAACAAATTTAACAAAGGGGAATTATACTTTCTACGCATGGATAAATGATAAAGCAGGAAACTCAAACCGGACAAAAACTAGAGAAATTGAAATTTTAACTAATAATACTGGATGCTGTGGTGGTGGAGGTAGTGATAAAATTGAACATACTGAAGAAAATAAGACACAAACTCAAGATTTCTCAATAAATTTGACTTATCCTCCTAATAATTCCTACACAAACAAGAACGCAACAGAGTTTAATTTTAAAGTTTTAGGGACAGAGAAAAATTACAACTGCGAATTATTTTTGAAAAATCAGAGTGGAAACTGGACCAATTATGGAAAAAATGGTTCTGTTAAGAATAATTCGCAAACAACAATAATACCAAATCAGAGTTTTGAGAATCTGTCAGAGGGAATTTATAATTGGCATATTAACTGCACAGCAAGTGGAATAACAAAGTTAAGTGAAACTAGAAAGTTAACAATTGATAAAACCATACCAACTGTTAATTTAATAAATACAAGTTTTAGCACAAATAAATCCCAGCCGGAAATATATTTCAATTTCACAGATGAGTTAAGTCCTAATGCAAGTTGTGTTTTATATTTTAATAATTCTGCAGTTGGAAGAAATAATTCTGTAACTAAAAACATAAACACATCTTTAATCCCAAATTCTACACAACCTGATGGAAACTACACAGTTTATGTAAACTGCACCGACCTGGCAGGTAATTCAAATAAGAGTGGGGAAATTAATGTAAGTATTGATGCACCCCCAACAACAAATGCAACAGCAGTTAAGGAAAATGGAGCAAATTACTCTTTTGGAGAATGGACAAATTCAAGTTATGTAAATGTAACTTTAAACTGCTCTGCTCCTGATTGTAACACAACTTCATATTTGCAGGCATTGTGCTCAGTCTTGTTATCACCAACTTTTTTATTTCTTCGTCCACCATAATTTATATAAATTCTAATTCTATTAACTTTCTTAATATCCTTTCTCCTAATTTGGTCCTGTTTTTAATTTCCACATAAGCAGCATTCC
>JAGXOI010000083.1 GCA_023659975.1 Candidatus Aenigmarchaeota archaeon LH_S4 | reverse complement strand
GTTCACAATATTGAGAGAAGTTTATTGTCTTTGCTACAGGATTTCTACAAGACTCAAAAGGTTTAACATATATAAAATAACTACTATATAATAGAATATATATATTCCATCACCGAAAACTATAAATAGTTTTAATGTATTATATATTAGTGGTCAAAATGACTGAAGAAAATCAGAATGGGATTGGAAATAGAACAAGAGAAATAGAAGCAGAGACTAAAAGAATAGAAGCAGAGACTAAAAGAATAGAAGCAGAGACTAAAAGAATAGCAGAGAGTAATGAGAAGGAGGCCGAAGCTAAAATCTATGATAAAATAGATCTAAATACAGCAACTGGTGAAAAAGTGGCTGAAGGTATAATGAGGGATAATACTGTAAGGACTATAGGAGAGATAGAAGAATCTATAGGAAAGGCCTTTGAGAGCGGAGATCCCTTTAAGTACAAGGCAAACGATGCTATACATACTGCAATGGCACTTTTTGGAGATGAGAAAGCAGGTCTAATGGCATATGGCGCTGCTTGTAGATTTGGAGCAGAGACAGCATCTCGTTTAGGTGACGAAGAATTAAAAAAAGATTTTGCAGGATTAGCAAAAGATTACAGTGCTAAACTGCTTGAATATTATGGGATGAAATCAAAGCCTGAAGAAGAATCCTCTACAATAGAAGGTAAGCCTAAGGAAGAGGAAGAAGAGAAGCCTGAAGAAAAATACGATACAGGAGAAGGTAAGCCTAAGGAAGAGGAAGAAGAGAAGTCTGAAGAAAAATACGATACAGGAGAAGGTAAGCCTAAGGAAGAGAAGAACAGACTAATAAGTGATCAACCAAATATAGAAAACACAGCATACTTGAAGGGATTCTTAGAAACAGCTAAATACCCAGATACTGGGGAAAATATTTTCTACAATGTAAGAGAGGAAGGAGATTTAGTGAAAGCAACATTTGAGAGTAACAAGGGAGAAAAGATGAGTTTCGAATATGATACAGAGAAACCAATAACATACGTTAGAAAACCGGATGGACCTCTAAGAAAACTACCTGAATATCTATTAAACATTGAAGCTGTAAGAGAGTTAGTTAGTGAATGAAAATAATTTTGTTTTTTTTTAATTTTTATAATTTTAGTGAAGACAATGTTATCTAATTTTAAACTGTTATTCCTATATCTTTAAGATCTTTTTCTAACTTATCACTTAAACCTCTTTTTTCTTTAAGAGCTGAGGCTGCATTTATTATTTCCCGTTCTATCTCCTCTTTTCTTTCTTCAGCTTTTATTACTTGACGTGAATAGAGTTTCTTTTCATCACCCTCCTCTGCTATAGATTTTTTTTCACTCTTTTTTTAATTTCACTTTCTATTTTATTATAAGAAATGTAATTT
>JAGXOI010000082.1 GCA_023659975.1 Candidatus Aenigmarchaeota archaeon LH_S4 | reverse complement strand
ATCCTAAATTAAGAAGGGCAAACTTTGATTTTATTGAAGACATCCTAAAAGAAGAAGAGAGAAAGTACCTGGAGACAATCAGAAATGCAATAACTATCGTAAAAAAAACTGAAAAATTTGATGAAGAAACTTTGAAAAGACTATATCAATCTCGAGGGATTACTCCAGAGATAATTAAAGAGGTTAAACCAGAAGTAAAAATTCCTAAAATAGATTTTTCAAATAAATCTAAAAAGAAGGAAAAGAAAAAACTTTTTAATCTCTCTGGTTTACCAGAAACAGAGAAACTGTATTATACTAGTAAAACAAGGACAGTAGCAAAGGTTTTGAAAATTGTTGATGATTATGCTATTTTAGACAGGTCTGTTTTTTACCCGAGAAGTGGAGGACAGGATTATGATTCAGGCTTTATAGGTGAAAATAAGGTCTTGGAAGTGATTAAACAGGGAAATATAATTTTACATAAAATAAGTGGGAAACTTAAGGAGAGGACTATTGTAGAAATTGTTGTTGATAAAGAGAGAAGAAAACAATTGATGCAGCACCACACAGGAGCTCATATTATTAGCGGAGCTGTTAGGAAAATTTTAGGAGAACATGCCCTTCAGGCAGGAGCAGAAAAAAAAGTTGACAAAGCTCATTTAGATATTTTCCACTACAAAAAAATCTCTGACAGGGAAATTGAAGAAATAGAAAAACTCGCAAATAGTTGCATTAAAGAGGGAAGAAAAATTTTAATTAGGTGGATAGATAGGACAGAAGCAGAGCAAAAATATGGATTTAAAATTTATCAAGGGGGAGCAGTTCCAGGAAAAGAGATAAGAGTTGTAGAAATAAAAGATTGGGATGTAGAGGCTTGTGGAGGTCTTCACTTGAAGAATACAAGAGAAGCAGATATTATTGTGATAACAGGAGTAAAGAAAATTCAAGACTCTGTTTTAAGAATAGAATTTTTAGCTGGAAAAGCTGCAAGAAATTATCTGCTTAAAATAGAGGGAATTTTAAAGGAGAGTAGCAAAATTCTTGATTGTAGGGAAAAACATGTTTTTGAAAAAACAAAAGAGTTATTTGAAGAATGGAAGAAAAGAAGAAAATAAAACTACCAACAATACTTTTTCAGCTGTTTCTCTGCTTCTTTATAATTTGGGAGTATTTTTGCTAATTCTAATTTAAAATCTTTCGAGTGATTGAAATGTTTTAGGTGGACCACTTCATGCCCTACAACATAATCACTTAATTCTGTTGGTAAACAAATTAATTTTGAATTAAAGAAAATTTTTTTATCTTTGGTGCAGTGTCCAAAATTTTTTAATTTTTTTACTGAAACTGATTTTGGAAATAGATTTAATTTCCCAGAAAATTCTTCAACTTTTTTTAAAACATATTCCAAAGTCTCATCTGCAAGAAATTCCAACAATATATTTTCTATTTTCC
>JAGXOI010000081.1 GCA_023659975.1 Candidatus Aenigmarchaeota archaeon LH_S4 | reverse complement strand
TTTTTATACTAGTTGTCTCTCTGTTTTTATTTTCCATAATATTAATATGACATAAGTAGTATATAAATGTTTTGTTATTGTATTATATATTACCAACAGTTATATAAATTCTAATTTATTCAATCTATAATATGTTAACATGTTTTCAGGGTTCAACAAATATTGTTTTTCAGAAAATATTGAAATTTTTTGTTAAAGAAGGAAGCACTATATTAGACATTACCTTTGGTAGAGGACTTTCCTGGAAAGATTTGAAAGAAAATTATAAAATAATGAAGGTAGATAAAAGAAAATTATTTGATGATGTAATCCAGGCAGATTTTAATGATTATTTAAATAAAAAAGAAAGTAACTCCATTGATTGTATTTATTTTGACCCGCCTTATTACTTTAAAGAGAAAATCAGTAACTTCAATATAAATGACCAAATGTTAAATAATGAAGAAGAAGTGTTTTGGACAGAACAAGAATTTGCAGAGGCACTTACTACATTACAAACTGAAGTTCCAAGAATCCTGAAGTATAAGGGAATTTTTATAGCAAAGATAATGGATGGTTATATCGGTAAAAAATACCTTCCACTTGCATTTGAACTTTTTGATATTATGGCAAAGGAGATGGAACCTCAAGGCATATTTGTCTGCCCTATAGATAAGAAAGATAAAATACCAGGGTTAATAAGAATTAATCAGATTTATTATTTAGTTTTTAAGAATTTAAAATAAAGAGAATACTTGCTCGTTAGAAAAATCTTTTGGTGTAGCGAAGTGAAACTGCTTAACTAATATTATATAAAGTTGCAAAGCAATTTTATTTTTCTCTTTTGTTTTATTAAGATTAAGCGAAGGATTTTTCTTTTTTATAAGCAACCCCTCTCAGATTAGGGGGTGGGTGGTTGGGGATTTCAGAGTTCATTTTAATTACATCTAACATATCACATTAACTGAAAGATACCAAAAATAATTATTCGATCTTTTGGGAGCTGGATACTAGAGAGAGGGAAGGAAAGTATACCATATTAATGGCAGACCTTGAAAATAATCCAGGAGGGTTATATAAGTTTCTTGAGTCATTTTACACAAAAAATTTAAATCTCTATTCAATTCATTCTTAGCCCGAGAAGGGGGGATATTGGTTTTTGTTAAAAGTAGAGGCAAGTAAAATCAAAGAGAATAAGAAATTTAGGGTCCTATAATATTATTGATTTTAGGTAATTATGTATATTCTGACAGAAGAAGGGCAAAATTATTTGAAAAAAGGATTACCAGAAATAAACTTAATTCAGAAACTCCAGAAAAAAGAACTATCCTTTAATGAAGCAAAAAAATTGGAAAACTTCAACATTGCTTTGCAATGGGCTAAGAAAAACAACTGGGTAAAAATAGAAGGAGGGAAATTAAAATTAAATGAAAAAGGTAAAAAGGCTCTCAAGGAGAAATATGATTTAGAAG
>JAGXOI010000080.1 GCA_023659975.1 Candidatus Aenigmarchaeota archaeon LH_S4 | reverse complement strand
AACTACCTGTCTAACCCAAACTCTACTTTTAAAGAAAGAAAAAATTGGGATACAAGAAAATCTTTAGGGGAGAAACTAGCAGAAGAATTTGAAATAGAAGCAGACATTGTAATGGATGTCCCAAATACAGGAAAACCCTATGCCATTGGTTACTCTGAAAAAAGTGGGATTCGCTATTTACCTGAGCTAAAAAAGAAAAAATTTCAAAGGTCATTTATACAATCAACAAAGGAAGAAAGAAGAAAATCGATAAAAGAGAATTTAGATTTTGAGAGACCTGAAATTTTATATGAAAAAAGAGTGGTTTTTGTTGATGATTCTATAATAAGAGGGAATGTGTTAGAAAGAGTTATTGAAATATCTAAAAAAGCTGGAATTGAAAAAATATATTATCTTTCAGGAACTCCTCCAGTAGGCAGAGATGAAAATTGTTTTTGTTGTTATGGTGTTGACATGCCTAAAAATGATGAGTTTATAATGAGGAAATATAGAAATGAAAGAGAAATAGAAAAATATTTATCCGAAAACTATGGAATTCCGTTCGAATTGGATTATATTTCTCAAAAAGGATTATTTGATGTATTAGGAGACCAGGATAACTATTGTAAACAATGTATTACAGGAGAGAAACCCATTAAATCAAGAAAATAAAATCCCTTTAGTCTCTACATTTTTCCAAAATTTTCTTCATCCTTAAACTATCTTGCTCAATAACAGGACTTTCAGAGATAATCCTTATATCTCTTTTATTAGTTCCAAAGCCTCTACTAAGTAACTCCTTCGCTAATTCCCTAAAAATTGGTTGGTTGGAGGAAATTACTAAATGTCTTTTCTCTCCTTTGTCAGTAAATTCAATTCCAGAGAAGTGAGTATGCAGTTCTTTAAATTTTCTGACTTTGTCCAGAATTTCAGAATAATTTATTTTTCCACCCTGTCTCGCAAAGATATGTGCAAAATCTATTATTGGAACACAACCTTTAACTTCCCTGCAAATTTTTAGAATCTCATCTAGAGTTCCGAATTGTGATTTTTTCCCTGTTGTTTCCAAGCCAAGAAAGACATTCCACTTATTCTTATCTATCTCTTCCCTTAGTTCCTTACAACCTTTTTTTACAAATTTATAAGCTTGCTCTTCCAAGAGTTTTCCATAAAACCCAGGATGAAAAACAATATATTTTGCTCCTAAATAATTGCCAATCTCACAGGAATCTAAGATTCTTTTCTTACTAGCCTCAACTTTCTCTGGGTTGCAGAGGTTTACAAAATAAGAGGCATGGATAGATAGTTTAACTTTTAAATCCTTTGCAATTTTTCCAACTTCAATTGCCTTTTCTTTTTTCAGATAAACACTCCTTACAAATTCTACTTCAAGAGCATTCAATCCAAGTTTCTTTACATCTTTAATTCCCTGAATTGTATCCCCTTCTGTAATTGTTGGTATTCCTGCTGGACCA
>JAGXOI010000007.1 GCA_023659975.1 Candidatus Aenigmarchaeota archaeon LH_S4 | reverse complement strand
TAACTATATTTCTTAATCATTTTTATTGTTAAATAAGATTCTAAAAGCAATACCTGAACAGATTGCCAATTGCAAGCATTTGTGTGAATCTAACAGCCCAGAAAGAACCATATAGAGTTTGGGCGAGCCAGCTCAACATTTTATATCAATTTTATTCCATCTCTATAAATTTGTTCAATTAATCCTTCCGGATGCTTAAATTCTTTCTCAGTGAAAAGATGTGATTGTATTTCTCTTCCAAACCTTTTTTCAAGTTTTTCACAAATTTTTTCTATTTTAATTCTTTCCTTTATTTCCAATTCTTTTTCAACTACAATTGCGATATCTATATCAGAGTATTTTTTATAAGAATTTTTGACAATTGAACCGAAAACATAAATTTCTTTCGGATTTAAGGTATCATTGCACAACCTTGTGAATTCTCTCAGGATGGTAACAATTTTTGGATTTATATTGTTGAGTTCCTCTCTTTCAAGAGAAATAATTTCCACAATTAACCTTGAATATTTATTAGCAAGATTTATTTTATAATATGTTCTTTTTCCAACTTTCTTTGAAGTTATTATCTTATTTTTTAACAAAACATTTATTGAAGTAAAAATTGAGTTGCCGCCTAGTTTTGTTATTCTCTTAATCTCCTCTTTTGTTATTCCCTGACCCGGAGACTCTGATAAAACACCAAGCACTCTCCATACAGCCTTAGACCCAAGTACAATATCAACTAACATTTTATCATATTTTCTATTGCTCTAACAAAAATTTTTACAATTTCATCAAGAAACCATCTTGCTTTTTTTGAATAATCTATCCTCTGTGAATAAGAATAATATTGTGCTTTTCCTCTTTCTTTTTTGCCTAATATTAATAAGTATGGGATAGAATTGATCCCTATTTCCTTAATTTCTTTTTCTGCGGTTTCCAGTAATCTTATAAGTTCCCTGTTTTTATCTTCTATTACTTTCTTCAGTTCATCTATTGTTTGTTTGTGAACATTCTGACCTGAAATTTTTATACTATAATTCTTGCCAAGATATAATTTTGTTATATCATGCATTGCATAATAACCTGAAATAATGGCCCATCTTGGATACCTATCAGCAATTTCCTCTGCTAAAGATAAGTCCTCTTTATAAGTGTGTTCATGAAACTTTATCCATAAGTTTCTTTCAACTTCATTTAGTTTTGTCACCATAATGATATTAGTTTTATTTATTTAAATATTTTATCAGTTTTCTGATGGAAATTCATCACTTAAATAAATATAAAATTTTGACAAAAATTATTGATATATTTGCTATCATAATTTGTTAAAAACTAAAAAGTGCAAAACTTATATATATTGTTAATAATCAACTTATCTTTCTATTAATAACCATTTCCATGCAGGAACAATTCTTATTTCTTCTTCTTTTCCTTCTTTTTCTAAATCAATAATAAAATAATCTCTTAATTTCTTAGAGAAATTTTTATTTGCTACAAATTTCTTTAATTGTTTTAATTTTTTCCCTTCTAATTTAACTTCAATTGCATCAATCTTTTCATTCACTAAAAAATCACCAGGTGATTTTTGGTCTCCCAAAAATTTCTTTGAAATTTTTGAGGCTTCTCTTATAAAATCAATTTCATATTTGTTGTGATAAAAATATTTTATATCCTGTACTGATGCTACTAAATTTTCAAGTATATTTGGAAGTAAAAGTTTATAAGAAGGATTCAAACCAAAAATCAGATTTGGTGTACTAAAATAAACTTTTTTCAATTTTCTCATTGTTGCCAGTGGAGAACCTCTATAATTGAAAATAAACTTTATTAATAGACCATATTCTAAATATTCAAAATAATTCGAAATTGTTCTTTCATCTCTTCCAAAGTTTTTTCCTATTTCTTTAAAATTAACAATCCCTCCCGGGTTTTTTCCAATAAGATATAAAATTCTCTTTAACAATTCAACTTCTTTTATCTCAAACTCTTTTGGAATATCTTTATAAATTACTCTTTCAATTACAGAATTTAAAATGTAGTTCCTTGCAAACTCTTCATCCTCTTCTTTGGCCAATTCTGGAAAACTTCCGTATTTTAAATATCTGTAAAATGAAGGTAATATCTCTCTTTTAAAAAGATTTAAATTTCCTCTTATTTTCTTAAGATTATAATTGTTAAGTTCTAAGAATTCATCAAATTCTAAAGGCTGTAAAGTGAAGTCGATAATTCTACCTGCTAAGCTTTCTTTTGATCTTTTTCTCAATTTTATTGAAGATGACCCAGAAATAATAATTTTCAGGTTTGGATATAAATCATAAAATACCTTTATTTTATTTTCCCAGTCTTCAACTTTTTGAACTTCATCCAAAAAAATATAAATTTTATCCTTTACATTTTCAAAAGTTTTCTCTAAGATAAGTTTTTGATAAGTCTCTAAGATTTCTTTAATATCATAAGAACTTTCATCAAATGAAAAATAAAGAATATTTTTTGGTTTTACTTTTCTATTTAAAAGGTGCTGAATTATCTGAAAAAGAATAACTGTTTTTCCGGTTCTTCTCAATCCCTGGAGCAAAATAATTTGTCTTTTATCGAGGTATTTAGAAATTCTGTGATATAATTTTCTCTTATAAATCTCTAATAAATCTTCTCTTGGTTTTCCGGTTTTCCACCAAGAATTAAATATCTCTAATTCTCCAAGTTCTATCATCATAATGTTATTATTTATGGTATTTAGTTACGTTATAATGTCATTATTGCCCGCTTACAATAAGTAATTCAATTATTCCCTGTACTTTTTAATCATTTTTATTCCTAAATCAAACAAAACTCCAAAAGCAATACCTGAACAGATTGCCATTGGAATTGCAAGCATTTGTGTGAACCTAACCGCCCAGAAACTTCCATATAATGTGGGGGCGAGCCAGATAAACATAAAGAAAAAGGTTTCAGGGTATATTGAGCTCTTTCCAAAGTTTGAGATAAATAGTAAAAATAAGATTGCTAACCCGATTATTCCGAAGATAAATACCGGTGTTCCAACTCTTGCAACAATTTCTGTGAAAGAAGCACTCATCTCCTCTGAAATTGAAACCCAGACATTTGGGAAAATTCCTCCTTCTGCTTTTCCTGTCTGGAAAAAGGTTGTAACCCCGACAATACTGTTTAAAGGAGCAAAACCCTGGAAAGGAAAAGTAAAGCAAATAAATGAGATGAAAAGCACTATATAAACCAGTAAATGTCCCCTGAAAAACAAATAACTGTGTTTTAGTTTTTCTTTAAAATTGTTTCCCTTTGCAATTACAAGTCTGTAAAAGTAGTGGAGGAAAAACAACCCAATAAAGAGCCATGGAATATAAGCAAAACCACCTCCCCAGGTTAAGGAAAATGTTGCTAAAGAAAGACCTGCAAGAATTGATAGAATTATTGGTGATTTTTTCTTTATATTTTCTATATCTGCTCTATTGTAAGCTGATAAGAATAAAGCAACTGTTAAAACAGAAAGTAAGATTACAAAGCAATCAGTATCAAAAAATCCAGCCATTGAACGGGAGAGGAAACTTGGGGTTAGACCAATAAAAAAAGCTGCAAACAAACCTGATTTGTTCGAATATAATTCTCTTCCAATCCAGAAAGCAGGGAAAACTGAAAGAGCAGCAATAAAAGCAGGAAACCAGAATAAAAATCTATAAAAATCAATTCCTGTGAAAAAATGAGCTAATTTATAAGAATATGCTGCTGAATAAGGGAAAAAGCCCAACCCTAAATTACTATGTTCTGGATGACCTCTTAAAGGATCATATTCTGGGATATTGTCCTCTACAATATATTTTGTTTTTCTATACCAATAATGAGGATCTGCAGCAAGTAGATAAGGTTCATCCACGGTTGCAAGCCTTACAAACAAGCTTAAATAGAATACACCCAGAAGTAACAATAAAGAAATAGCTGTTTTATGTTTACTCAAAGTCCAAAATAATTTTGAAAAATCCAAAGAAATCTCTGTTTCTTTTTCTTCTGCCATAATTTAACAAATCTACTTAAAGACACTTTAACTAAACTTTTTTAATTTAATATTTGTATGATTTCTCCTCACAGTGGCAAGTTAGTAAACAAAGTATTATCTTCAGATGAAAAAATCAAGTCTTGAAAAGATCTAAAGAACTCAAGAATTTGGTTTTAAATGAAGAACAAGTAGAGGATGTGAAAAATATAGGTAGAGGTGTTTATTCTCCTTTAGAAGGTTTTTTGAAAAAAGATGATTTTGAGAAGGTAATTTTTGAGATGTGTCTTTCAAATGGAGTAGTCCTACCTTCTTGAGTTGTCTTTTGAAATTCAGAACAAGGTATTTAATAATCTAGAAGCTACTATTGGAGCTAGAATGAGCAATGCTTTAATAAGAACAGGGGCTAAAATTAAAAGTTATTCTAATAGGATTAAGAATATTTATGGAGCTTGAATTGAAAGATATCATCCAAAGATTTTCGTGGAGTTTCTACAAGATGACTTTTTTAAAATCTCTTTTACTTCTCCTTTATTCAATAAATACTTAGAGTTGCCAGAACAATAATCTTCTATTTTTGATTTTTTGAATCCTTTTTTTACAAAATATTCATAGTCATTTTTACCTGTAGTAACTAATAAAGGCAACCTAACAAACAAATCTCTATTCTCCATTAGAAGTTGTGTTTCTTCTTCAGCTATTAATTCTTCATGAAGTTTATCTCCATTTCTAGTTCCAACAATTTTATAATAATTGCTTGGATATCCTTTGGTCTCTAAAAATGCTTCTGCAAGCACACCTATTTTTACAGAGGGCATTTTTAATATAAATATTTCACCATCCTTAGAATAATAACTTGCATCAAATATTAGTTTTACGCTTTGCGGGATATCCATAAAAAATCTTGTTGCTTCAGAATCTGTAACAGTTATCTTATTCTTATTTTTTAGTTGTTTTTCCCATATCTCTAAAACAGAACCTCTTGAAGATAAGACATTACCAAATCTAACAACCCCATATTTTGTTTTGTTTTTGCCTTTAAAATTGCAGGTTGCAGAGACCAACCTCTCTGCTAAAAGTTTTGTAGTGCCCATTACATTTATAGGATTAACTGTTTTGTCTGTTGAAATAAATATCATTCTTTCTATGTTATTTTTTATACAACAATCTATAATATTTTGTGTTCCTATTACATTTGTTTTTATTGCTTCAAAAGGGTCATATTCACAAATAGGAACATGTTTCATTGCAGCAGCGTGAAATATTATATCTACATCTTCACTAGCTCTTAACATTCTTTCCTTGTCTCTAACATCACCGAAGAAAAACCTCACGTTTTCTAGGTCTTTATATTTTTCTTTTATATCTTCCAGTTCTGTTTCTCTGTTATCTACAATTCTTATCTGTTTTGGGTTATAACTTAAAAGTTGCCTTACAATTTCTAAACCAATACTCCCAAGCCCTCCAGTAACTAATATTATTTTGTCTTCAAATAGTTCTTTTATCTTGTTTTCATTTAACATAAAATTACTAAAAAAATTAGTATTTAAAAAACTCTTTGCAACTATTACAAATATTATCCATTTCTTCCTTATTTAAATCAGGATGCATTGGCAAAGTTAGAACCTGTTCAGAGATTTTTTCAGTCATAGGTAACTTTATATTATATCCTAATCTTTTATAGAAACTTGTAAGATGTATTGGATCAAAATATACTTTGCTCATAATTCCTTTTTTTGCTAAATATTCTTTTAATTTATCTCTTTTTTCTTTTCCGGATTTTACTCTAATTGTATACATTTGATAAACCTGAAAATAATTTTGTTTAAGTTTTGGTGTTATTATTTCTTTTATTTCAGATAGTTTCTCTGTCATATATTCTGCATTTTTTCTTCTCATTTCAATAAGTTTATCTACTTTTTTAATTTGGGGAAGTCCCAATGAAGCTACAATGTTAGACATTCTGAAATTGTATCCTAAACTGACATAGTCCATATATTCTGTTGAAGAAAAATAATCTTGTGCTTCCAATCTCCCATGAGACCTGATTAATTTTAATTTTTCGTACATTTCTTTTGAGTTTGTTACAATGCAACCTCCATCTCCTGTTGTAAAAATCTTATTTTGGCAAAAACTAAACATTGCAGAATCTCCAAAGGTTCCAACTTTCTTGTTATCTATTTTTGCACCAAAAGATTCTGCTGCATCTTCTATCAAAATTAAGTTATGCTTTTCTGCAATCTCTTTTAACTCCTTTATTTTACAGGGACGACCACCATAATGAATTGGAATTATTGCCTTTGTTTTTTCGGTAATTTTCTTTTTTACATCTTCAGGGTCTAAACCAAAATTTTCTTTTTCTATATCCGCAAAAACAGGTTTTGCCCCAACAAATAAAGGAGCATTAGCCGTAGAAATGAAAGTAAAGGAAGGAACAATAATTTCATCTCCTTGTTTTATATTATAAGCTAACAAATCTACATGCAAAGCAGAAGTTCCAGAATTAAAAACAACACAATATTTTGTTCTAATATATTCGGCAATCAACTCCTCAAATCTATTTATATTAGGGCCTATGGCCCAATCCTTTCCAGATTTTATTGTTTCAGTTACGGCTTTTATATCTTCTTCATCCCAATAAATTTTAAATAAAGGAATTTTCCAATCCATCATTCTATTTCTTTTAAAAGTTTTTTAATCTCTTCTTTTGTTAATTTTCTAATCACTTTAATTGGAGTTCCATATGCTAAAACATTATCAGGGATATTTTTATTTACAAAAGTAAAAGCGCCAATAACAGAATTTTCACCTATTGTTACTCCTGACATTATTACTGAATGAGAACCAACTCTACAATTTTTCTTTAAAACAATTTTTCCCTCTTTGTTGTCAATTGTAGAAACAGAATATATAGAACAATGAGAACCTATTTGTACATAATCTCCTATAATAACGCCATTCTTTGCATTAATGTATGTAAAAGCTCCTATATCTGTTTTATAACCTAATTTAAATTTATCCTTATGCTGAACTACCCAATTATACTTGTTTAGTTTTCCTTCCTCTATGTCAGGATATTTCCAGTCTTTGAATCTCATACTCATTACTCTATTATCTCTCTAATCAATATAAAAGCCTCTGCAAAATTCACTCCAATTTCAGAACCTCTTTTCTTAGCCAGAGCTTCGATAATTTCTAAAGAGCGAGGATGTGGATATTGCTTTAACTCATTTTCATAAGCCTTCATCGCCTCTACCTTTGCTTCAAATGTTTCCGAAATATCTATATACACATTCGGAATAAAAGGTTCTATCGGTTGCCCCCACTCAGTTTCAGATAAAGTTTCATAGGACAGAATCCTTTTTACTTTCCGATTTATAGGTCTCGTGGCAACTAAAGTAGATTCAAAAACCAAACGATGATCTTTATTTAAATCACCTTTGTGAGGAATGTATACAACATCTGGATTAACTTCGTTCACAACTTTAGAAATTGCTTCATTTAACTCCTTTTGAGGAATTGTATCCAATTTCACAGTTGGGTAATCTAAGAAATAAGTTTTTTTAATTCCTAAAATTTTGTTTGCTTTCTCAATTTCTTTTAGTCTATTTTTTATAAACTCTTCAGACCATTCTGGAGTGTATGCTTTTGTTACAATACAAAGATAAACTTCACCCCCTTCTTTAGTATGTTTTGTTATTGTTCCTCCACAGCCTAAGACTTCATCGTCTGGATGGGGGGCGATTACTAGGATTTTCATTCTACTAAACCTTGTCGCTCTTTGAGATAGCACAATTGGCTACATAACGGAGGATATTTTCCTTCCAGCATATTTTTCCTGAATTCAAGCAACTTTGTGTGATTCCATGCTTTTTCAAAACCCACAGTTGCATCTACACCCCCATAAATTTTCTGCCTACCACATGGGAGTAATTCACAATTAACGCTGAGATAAGGGTCTTCGAAGCAGGTAAAGCAAATATTTTTCCTTTTTTTCATTTCTATAATTGGATCCATCACAGCACCTTCTGGAGGAGGGCTCATTTTCCAATCCAAATTATACTTCTCAAGATCTGCCTTTATCTTATAAAGATATATATTTCTCATCTGAGACACGCCTTACACCTATGGTTCTCATTTGCTCTGTCTCGAACAAAGGTATTGTATGTACTGTAAGCTTCTTAGCATTTTTTAAAATTTTCACCATAGGAAATAAATGTTCATAATTTAAAGAACATACTACTGAATTTATTTGAAGCTCTAAATTAGTTTCATTACTTATATAGTTAACTATTTCTATTAAATCTTTTAGGTTTGACCCCCTAAATTCTCTATTTTTTTCTTCCGTAAACGCATCAATACTAATTTCTATATGAGTCAATCCTCTTTCAATCATCTCATCGATTAACCTTTTTGTTAATAAAGTACCATTCGTAGTAATTTTAATCTTTTCTGATAAAATTTTTGCTAATTCGATTATCTCTAAAAGATGATGATGCAAAGTGGGCTCACCCAATCCTCCCAAATGAATTATCCTAAACTTCCCTTTTGTATTTCCTATAAAAGCTCTCAGTTTTTCTATCGAGAGATCTTTATTTAAAATGGATTTGAAAATGGGATCTCTCCTGTAGCACCATATACAATTTAGATTGCACCGTGTAGTAACTTCGATAGCTAACCTTCTAAACGACATTGTGTCTTGATAACTGTAAGGAGTGGTATTCTTTTCTTCTAATAGTATTTCGCAGTATTTTAACAACCTATCAGGCATCCCTTCAAACAGTCTGATAAATTCTTTCATTTCCTTCCTTCTTTGATACATTTTCTTTATTACTTCTTCCATAATAATCACCTTTTTAATATTAATAAGTTATCTTCTTTTGCAGCAATCTCTTATTTATTTCTATTTCACTTAAAACTTTTACTATCCTTTCACTTGCCTTTCCCTCACCATACGGACTTTCATATTTTTTTACTGCGTCTAAAAATTCTTTATCAAACAGAGCTCTTTTAATTCCTGATATAACCTCATCCTTTCTGTAACCAACATCAATCACATTTTTAGCTCTCTCTCTTCCTTGTTGTCTGGTTCCGATACACACGTATGGAGTTCCAAGGGATGGGGCTTCTATAATTCCACTGCTTGAATTCCCAACAAACACTGAGGAAACAGCCATTAGGGAGATATAATCAAGATGAGGGAGACTTTCAAAAATATAGATGTTCTTATTTTGATAGATAAAACTCTTAATAGTATTTACAATTTGAAATCCTCCAGGATAAGCATTAGGATATATTACAACTATTTCCATTCTCTCTTTATTTGCTATCTCAATTATAGAATTCATTACTATCTCCATCTGTTTTTTTGCATCTTGCCACTCTGTAGTAACTGGATGATAGGATACAAGGATTAGTGGTTTATCAGAAAATTTGTATTTTTTACATAATTCTTTTCTAGATAGTAATCTTTCATTTAATATTGTATCTAAGGATAATGCTCCAACTTTAAAAACTCTCCAATCTTCTTCACCAAGTTTTAAAACTCTTTCTTTGCTCTGATTAGTTGAAGTAAAATGTAAGTGTGCCAATTTCGTGATAGCATGCCTTAAACAATCATCAATATCACCTAATCCTACTTCTCCCCCACCTATGTGAGCAACTGGAACATTTATTGATGTTGCAGCAATTGTTGCTGCAAATGGCTCAATCCTATCACCAAAGACAACTAGTATGTCTGGATTGCCTTCCTTGAATGCGTTTGCAAATCCACTAATACCCTTACTTATAGACAATACTATATCAAAGTTTGTATTATTCACTTTAACATCCATATCAATAGTTTTTGCTATTCTGAACCCATCCCTCTCAATTTCTTGAATGGTATTTCCATATTCTTTTAAAAGATGCATCCCGGTAGCATATAATGATAACTCTAATTTTGTATTATCTTCGATTTTTTTCATTAAAGGTTTCAGATATCCATATTCTGCTCTCGCACCTGTGACTACTGCTATTCTCTTCTTCATATCTCTATTCCCTTTAAGAATTTTAGCCATTCAACAGTCCTTTTAATTCCCTCTTCTATTCTAACTTTTGGATTGTAATTTAACTCCTTTTTAGCCTTTGATATATCACCAGCATAATTCCTTTCATCAATCCATTTATCATCCAACTTTTTTGTAAGCCCCACAGGAACTATACAGCATTCATCACTGTATCTATATTCTTGTATTTCGGCAAATCTAATTTCAACATCTTTACCTACAATTTTTGCAACTTTTTTCGCTAGCTCTAAAATTGTTATACCCTCGCCATAGCTAATGTTGTAAGTGGCTCCTAATGTATTTTCTTTCATTGCTGCTAATAGAGTTCCTTCCACAGCATCATCTATGTATGTATAATCTCTAATTTGAGATCCATCCCCATATATTAAAAGGGGTTTATCCTCTAATGAACGATTTAAAAAATTCACCATTGCACTATGGTCAAATTGTGCATACCTTGCCCCATATACGTAAAAGTATCTCAAACTAACTGTATCCAACCCATACAACTTTGAAAAAGTTTTACAATATAATTCTCCAACATGTTTAGTGGCTCCATAGGGAAGAAATGGATTTATTGGATGTCTTTCATTTATTGGCAAATACTTTGGAATTCCATAAACTGCTACTGATGATGCATTTACAACTTTTTTTACATCATTTTTAACTGAGGCTTTTAAAACATTAAAAGTGCCAATTACACCATCTTCAATATATTGCTCTTCTAAACCCATCCCCGATTTACCATAAGGAAATGCTTCATGGATGACAATGTCACAACCTTTTATTGCTTCAGAAACATCATTATAATTCTCTATCTTTCCTTTAAATATTTTTAAATCCTCCTTTATATGCTCTAAATTGGTCAATTTTCCAGTAGAGAAGTCATCTAAAACAACAACTTCTGCCTCTTCCTTAAGTAGTCTCTCACAGATATGGCTTCCTATAAACCCCGCACCACCTGTTACTAACACTCTTTTTCTATCCAATCTCATATTTCTCCCTCATATTTAGCAACTCTTTTAACTCATTTATCTCATAATCGATATACCTATTTTCTGGTATATCTCTAAACCCCCCTTTTAATACTCTTATTGTTTTCATTCCAACTTTTTTAGCACCTTCGAAGTCAATTAATGGGTTATCCCCAACATAAAGTGAATTTTGTGGAATTGCCTTCAGTTTATCCATGGCTTCTCGGAATGGAATCTCTGAGGGTTTTGGATTATCAAGTTCTTTTGTGAACACGATTGCATCAAAGAACCTGTCAAGCCCCAGTGATTTTATCTTTCTCTTTTGCCTCTCCACATTTCCATCTGTAATTATTCCTAACTTACAATTTCTCTTTTTCAATTCTTTTACAGTAGGAATCACATCTGGATATGGTTTGATTTCGCCATCATAATTATTAAATATTTTGATTACATTCTCTAACTCATTTCCTAAATTGAAAAAATCTAATAAATCGTTGAATAACCGCGAATACATACTTGTTTTTTCTTTCCAAAGATTTACCAATCTCTTATAAATTTCTTGCTTAGAAAGATTATATTTTCCTGATAAATAATTAGCTGTTCTCTTAAAAGCTCCTATATAATACTGCTCAGCATCATATAAGGTGTTATCCAGATCAAATATTATCGCTTTCATAAAACTTCGCTTATCCTTTTGATCTCCTCCTTCAATAAAAACTTCTGAATAATATCTCAACATCACAAATCCTTCCTTAAATCCTTTACTTGGTTCAGGCTTTTCTCCTTTTATCATTTTTATCAAATTTGATATAATTGTTGGATCTGCTTTAATTGATAAAATAGAGCCACCACCAAATCTTGTATTTACTTCAATAAATTTAACTCCTTCCTTACTTCTTATGCATTGAATGCAAGAAGGGCCAAAAAGTTTTAATTCTTTCGCTATTTTCTTGCAATAATCAATAATCTCTTTATCATAAACTGTTTTACCTTTTACTGATATTCCTGATTCTGTACCTAACCTTGATCTTGGGACAATAGATAAAGCATTTCCATCCTTGTCTGCCAAAATATCCACCGTATATTCTTCTCCCTGAACAAATTCCTGAATTACTGGTTCCTCAATTTTCTTAAGATAGAAACGTAAATTTTCCTCATTCTTTGCTATATAAATATCTGAACTACCTCTACCAAATCTCGGTTTTATCATGCAAGGAAATTTCACTGAGTCAGCATCAGTAAAAAGTTCTGGAGTTGGTATTCCAATACGATTAAATACTTCATTTGTTTTCCTCTTATCTGTGCAAATCTCAACATATTCGTAATCCGGACACAAGAGTAAAGTTCCTCTTTCTTCAATTATCTCCTTATTTTTAGATAAAGTTAAAAGTTCCTCCTCGGGTCCAGAAAGAATTGCATCAGGTTGTGTTTTATCAACTATTTTCAATATTCCTTTGATAAAATTTGGGTCATCTCCTCGTGGAACAATATAACTCTTTTTCAAGAGATGTAGACCGAAAGAAATAGGGTTTGAATCCATCCCGATTACTTCTACACCAGCCTTCTGTAATTCTTCTATTAGCCCCCACGAGGTCATGCTTCCAACAGCACTTCTAATCACCTTAATTTTTTCATTCATCATGTTATCATCTTCATAGCAATTATCTCATCCTTTTTTATACTTTTTTTCGCTTTCCTCCCTACGATCATCTCCATATATTCCGGTGCAATTCCTGTTCCAGGTCTCTTAACATCCAGCATATCTTCAGTTATAATCGCTCCTTCGGGTATACCCTCCTTTGCAACAATGCTTCTCCTTGCAACTTTTTTTATTTCTTCCTCTTCTTTTGCTGGTCGTTTTATCCCCTCTCCTAACGCATTTTCCACGTCCTTAATTGCTTTTATCATTTCTCTTAGCTCACTAGGTTCTAATGATGCTTTATGGTCAGGTCCTGGCAGGTTTTTATCAAGAGTGAAATGTTTTTCTATTACACAAGCGCCCAAAGCAACCGCTGCTATTGGCATTGTAACGCCGAGTGTATGGTCAGAAAAACCAACTGGTAATTTAAATGCTTGTTTTAAAGTTCCCATTGCTCTTAAGTTTACATCCTCTATCTTTGCGGGATAGTTGGATACACAATGAAGTAAGATGACATCCTTAACTCCTTCACTTCTAATAACATTCAACGCTTCTTCTACCTCTCCTAAAGTGGACATTCCAGTTGATAAAATGATCGGTTTCGCTTTTTTTGCTATATATCTGAGCAGCGGGAAATTGGTTATCTCGCCTGAGCCAACTTTAAATGCTGGCACATCTAATTCATATAGTAAATCAAGTAAATCAACACTTTCTTTATCAAATGGCGAGGATAAAAATAGTATATCCTTTTCTTTTGCATAATTAGCTAATTCTCCAAAATCATCTTCTGTGAGTTCCAATTTTTTTAACATTCCATATTGCGATTCTTCTTTAACGGTTTTTTGATATTCTGCTTTTGCTGCATTTTTTGTTACAACTTCTTCTGCTTTAAAGGTTTGGAACTTTACTGCATCTGCACCTGCTCCTTTTGCAGCATCTATTAACTTCTTTGCTAAGTTGATATCTCCGTTATGATTTACTCCAACTTCTGCTACAATAAAACAAGGTTCTCCTTCGCCTATGAATTTATCACCTATTTTTATCTTTTTCATATATTTATTTGGTAATTATAAAAGATTTAGACCAAATTTATCATATAATTAACAATTATTTTAATTTATCTTTTTATAAACTCCATCCTCCATCTACTGCGATATTTTGTCCGGTTATATATTTTGAAGCATCTGACAATAAAAATAATAGTGTTCCTATTAAATCTTCTGTATTTGCCATCCTTTTTTCAAGAATAACTTTCTCCGAATATTTTTTAACAAAACTCTCTGGTTGGTCATTAAATACTCCACCCGGAGATATAGCATTTACTCTAATATTATATTTCCCTAAATAAGAAGCTAAATATCTGGTTAAATTTATTATCCCTCCCTTTATTGCAGCATACTCTACAGGCATTGTCATATCAGTTCCTTTATAAATCTCAAATCTCGGTGCTGAAAAACCATAAATTGATGCTACATTTATTATATTCCCTGATTTTTGTTTTATCATAATTTTTGAAACTTCTTTTGTTATTAAAAAATATCCTCCTAAATGCATATTTACATTTTCACAAAAATCTTCATAAGTAACATCTTCGAATCTTCTTCCATAATTTTTGTTCCTTGGATAAACATTATTTACTAAAGCGTCAATTCTCTTAAATTTAGTTAAAGTAATCTCTATTAATTTTTGAATATCACCAATATTTGTTATATCACATTTTTGAAAGATTATTATATTATTATTTTTTGTTTCTTTTTTTATTTGTTCTCTCAGTTCATTTCCTTTTTTTTCATCAATATCTACAATTACAATATTTGCACCGTACTCTACACATGCTTTTGAAAATGCATTTCCCAATAAGCCCGCTCCTCCTGTTATTATAACCGTCTTGTTTTTTAAATTAAACATTTTTATCATCCTAATCCTTTCAATTTTTCCAAATTCTCAAGTATCCAAGAAACTACTAATAAATCAAACGGTTCGTCAATATCAATTCCTCTATGTCTTGGCATAATATATATTTTTGTATTCCCATTGAAAATAGTATCTTTTTCAAATAGTATCTTTTTCCACCACACATAAATGGAATCATTCATATCATAGACAACTGGTGCATCCTGCCTTCTCGTTAATTTTTTTGGTGGATGTTTAATCAGTTTAATTTTTACGTCGAAAAGTTCAATCATATTGTAATATGGATTTCTATATGGAGGTGATACAGAAAATAAATTATCAGCATTTTTATTGACCAACAGTCCAATCGAATTTTTTATATCTTCAAAAGTTCTGAGTGGAGAAACAACACTCAAATCTACAATAATGTCATATTTTTTATGCCAATTATTTTCTGCCCATTCAACTGCGTGCCTTATAACATCAATTTTTGAAGCATCATCTTTCGATAAATGTTCAGGTCTTTTGAACGGCGCAGAAATGCCATAATCACTGGCAATTTTCATGATTTCTTTATCATCAGTGGATACAATTATACCATCAAAATAATCGCATTCTTTTGCTGATCTTACTGTATATGCTATCAAGGGCTTTCCGGCAACTATTGCTTTATTTTTCCCTGGAATTCCTTTAGAACCACCTCTTGCACAAATTATGCATAATATTTTATATCCTTTATACATAATTACCCCTCCAATATTTTTAATATATTTAACCCTTCTTCAATAGAACATAGTTTGTTTTCCTTTTTTTTATCAAGACCAAGGAAAGTTTTTAGCATTTTTTTGTAAGATTGTTCTATATTGCCATTCATTATTATCGTTTTCTCATCTATTTTCAATGTATTGGTTATAAAATTATAATACAAATTTTTTCCATTTTCGCATATTATTTTTATATATCTCTCCTTTGGATTTCTTATATAGTCCAATGTAATATCAACAATAAATGTATTATAATCTAATATTAGTTTAAAAATATCCGGAGAATTAATTTTTAAATTGCTTATTTTGTTTCTGTATATAATTTTATCTTTGAAATTGTTTCCAAATAACCATAATGTGTAATCTATTTCATGTGAAAGGTCTAAATCAACACCCCCTCCTTGCTCCCTATGAGCACTATATGATTGTGTGTAATCTTTAAAGGGTCTCCATTCTTTCAAATCTTGTCCTGCAACGACTTCAACAATTCTTATCTGGTTTTTTTGTTCTTTTACGAATTTATCAATTATATTAAAAGCATCAAGAAATCTTAGGTTGTATGCAATAAATATACTTAAACTATATGCTTCTGAGATATTTTTCATTTCATTTCCTCTTAAATATAAACTCTCCAATGGTTTTTCTATAAGTATATTTTTTGGCTTAGTGGGTAGTGCTAAACACTTTTTCAAGTCATCCAAATGTCTTGCCGTCGGAGAGGCTATGATGCAATAATCGAATTCTTCATTTCTAATTTCATTAATATCTTTTAAAAATATGGCATTTAAGTCGTCCGGATATTTTGTTAATATGTATAATTCTACTTCAAGTTCTATTAAATTCCTTGCATGTCTTTTCCCTATTGAACCATAACCAATTAATAGAACTTTTCTTTTCATGGTTTCACTTTACTTCCCATACTATTGAAGGTTTCCCAAGTAGCGGTTTTATATTTTTTCTTGGAGTTCCTTTACTTCCTCCCCGAGCGGGGATTATTGCTAAGATTTCTGGTTTATACATAATTTAAATTAAGTTTATCTAACTTAACGGGCATAAAGTAAACTTTGAATGTGTATTTTATTTATCATAACTATAAAACTTTGTAATATCAATTAAATCTTTTTCTATCTGCTTCAAGTCATTTATACTTAATTTAGCAAATTCTCCTTTGGTATGAACAATAGGGCTGTGAATTGTACTTTTAAATAAATAAAAATACAAAGCTTTAAATAACTTTTCTCTAATTTTGGGATAATTCCTATTAAATTTTTTAATAAATTTATCTGGTGATTTCAACATGTTAAAATATTCTTCTTTGGTTTTTGGTTCAAAACAAATTTCTTGATTAACAAAACGCCAGTTTGCTACAGATATTACTGGTTTCCCCAAGTAAATACTTTCAATACCAATAAACCCATCATACATTAAAACCACCTCCACGTAATTCTTTATTAATTTATATGAATTAATATAGTTATCTGAAGGAATAAAATAAATATTATCTGCATCAAAGTATTTTTTGTCTAATATTTCCTTTAAAACATCTTCAAATTTTTTTGAAAATTGCAATAGAGTGGATTCTGAAGGATGAAAACGAATAATTAAATTCCCTATATTTTTATTCTCATAGAAAAATTTAATGGTTTCTACTGCAAATTTAACAATTGAATCAAACACCCTGCACCTCTCACAATTATCCCCATCCCATATCACATTTGGGAATAAACCAAATGTTGGTTTTTTTCTGTTTATCATTAAATTTAACTTGTCTTGTTTAGGAAAATATATTTTATTTTCATAAGAAATATTTTTTGTTCTTTTTGATAAGTATTCAGAAATTATTTTCTCTTCTTCCTTAGATAGAGATTCATTGACAAACTCTTTAAATTTTTTGCTTCTCCACTGTGTTTGCGGAGATTCATCAGAACAAAAATCATAATATACCCTGTACCCCAATGCGGCTATAACAAATTTATTTATTTTTTCTTTCCTACATAAATCAAATATAATCCCATGTGTGGTATAAACTCCATCAACCATAAATACAAAGTCTATTGGTCCATATTGGTTTTTGAATTTCATAAAGGAGTATATTACTTTTTTGGCATTCTGTTTTTCATAATTAAAATATGCCTCCTTTACCTCGTCCATTTTATATAAACTGTCCTGAAAATATCTCTTTGTACCTTCCAATGCGCGATTATTTATATATTTCTCATATTTTTTATAGTTTTTATCAGAAAGATTAAATCCTTTTAACAACTCAGAGAGGTTTATAAAATACATATACTTTTTAAATATGTTGCCTAAATATATATCACCAACTTTTCTTTGTATATTATATAAAAACATTTTGGGTGGCCAAAATCTGTTTTTGATGAATAAATTTCCCTCTAAAATATCTTTTTTTGAATATTTATAAGAATTATTTATTTCAAATAGACAACCTTCATCAGCCAGATAATACACTTTTGCCTTTGCTTTCGATAACATTGCTCCAATAATTAAAAATCTAAATGCATCAGAAAGATAATTTGGATAGAATATTAATATCTTTTTATTTTTAAATAATTTTATAAATTCTGTACTAGGAGTATACTCATCTAAAACCCTGCTAAGTTTTAATAATATATGAGTTCTGTTTTTTAGGTTTTTTATATGATATTTTATTTCCGCCATAATACTCAAAGTTATAAAAGATATAGATAATTATTCTATAACTTTATCCCTGCGCAGTCTATCCTCAAAAGCATCGCAAAGACTTTTAATATTCTTCCGCGAATAATTAAGTTTTAGATGTGTTTTCTTGAAGTAAGAAGTATTTAAATAATGTGATTTCAAAACACAATAGATAAATTTATTAACAATTTCCTTATTCAATTTCTTCTTGTTAAAGAACTTTGAATCAAGTTTTGTGCTTACTTCAGGACATTTTTTATAGAAAGCACGACCCAAAACTGCAACAGGCTTGTAATACCTTAAAGCTTCCCAACCAACATCTCCACCTATATTTATTACTCCTATAGACTCCTTAATCAAAGTATGAGAATTTATATCTGAACTAACAAGTTTCACATTCTTTAAGTTTCTTATTTTTTTGATTATTTTGTAAGACAAAAGACCTCTGCCTAAAGGATGCTCTTTAACATATAAATACACTCCTTTTGGAAGCCTTTCTGAAGCGTATTTAATGGCTTCATACTGGTCAAACCATCCCTGGTTAAACTGAGTCAAAGCAGCATCATTTGGAACATGTAGAGGAAAATAATAGAACTCTTTATTTTTGTCATATTTATCTACCAAATACCTTGTAAATTTATATCTTATTTCTGAATAGCTAAAGAGAAAGGCTTTATTTAGAATATTGGAATACTCATTATTCCCCTTACCACGCGTCAAACAAATATAAAAATATTTTAATCCTTTTTTGATAAAATAAAGAGAAAAATAACTTGGCATTTTGGTACCGATTATTCTCTTTTTATTTTTTTCATTTTCTATAAAATTTAAAACATATTTTTTGGCCTGATTATTATAATTTTTTGCATAAGACATATCTACCCATTGGTCTACGAATAAAGTCTTATCAAAAAATATTGAGTTCGGAATCTTTCCGGTCCAATTTGTAGTATAATGGGAAATCTTAAATTTTTTAGCTATATATTCACATATTATATTACCTAATAACTCTGTATCCTGATAGATTATTATCTTCGCATCTGAATTTGATTTTATGAAAGAAGTATAACAATTTATATATTTAAGAGCTTTTTTTCTTAAGTATCTGGGACTACATTTAAAATAATATACTTCCCGTTTTGTGAGAGAGGATAAGTTTAGGTCATCAAACTGTTTATCTTCTATTGGAAAATATTCGTTGGGATTTACAACTTTAAACTTATTTTTTTTGAAATATTTTATAATCGGATTTATTGTAGAAAAAATCCAAACTTCATATCCCCTGTTTGTTAGTTCATTACATATTTCCAAAGAAAACTCTTTAATAAAGGTTATGAATATTGGATAAACAATTATCTTTTTTTGTTTCATACTATTTCCTCATTTTAAATTTTAAGTTATTCAACAGAATTTTTTTGTCAGTAATACTTGGAAGCACATAACTAAAATTATGAAAAATATAGTCTTTTATTCTCCTATCGGAAAATACCTGATACAAATTATAATATCTTATATATTTTAAAGTTTTGTATATATCCTCATTTTCTTTCCACTCCTTTTTGTTATTTTTTAAATAACCTTTCCAAAACTCTTTGTCTAATTCCAAGAACATTTTCTTGGAAAACCAAGGCAATCTCTGGGTTAACTCCAAAGCAACAGAGAAGGTTATTGGATCTTCGAAATCAAAACCAAATTTATAGGAAAAATCAATTATTTTTATTCCATCATTGTTAACAAAAATATTGAATGGAACAAAATCACCATGCAACCCACAGAATAAAAATTTTTTCTCCTCTAGTTTATTTATTTCTTTAAGTAAACTGCCGACTTCTGGAGCTATTTTTGAAATTTCTCTTAAATTAAAATCCCATAAAGAATTTTTTGGATTAAATTTTTTTGTGTTTTCCTGTGTTCTAGCTTGGAAATTTGCAATGAACCCACCTATTTTTTTAGAAATAGAACACAATTCCGAGAAATGTTTTTTAGAAAGTGGCAGTGAATAAAACATCAGAAGGTTGGACAATCTGCTGCCTTTTATTGTTTCAAATACAATAAAATCATCAATAACCCCATATATATTTGGCATCGGTTCAAACTTTTCAGATATTTTCTTCCAGAAATCAATCTTTTGGACAATTCCCTTGCTAAACTTTTTCAAATAAACACATTCTCTATTTTTAAACTCAATCTTTAACACTTGGCTATCCCGTCTTGAATTGATTGTTTTTACATTTTTGATTTTGAACTTAAAGCCTAAAGAATTTAGTTTGGTACCTAAATCCTCTATGATATATGTACCCATAATAATATTTTGATTGAAATTATGAATGTTTCTATGATTTGTTTATTATTTTATGAGAGAATTTAAAGGAAGCCATAACAGGAAAGAATTTAAAAGCAAGTATAAAAGTTATGAAGATATTAATCGAGGTAGATTTTTAGCAAATTTTTTAAGTGGTAAAGTGGTGTTAGAAGAATCTTATGTTTTAGAGATTGGCTGCAACACAGGAGCAATTTCATTAGGCTTGGCTGAAAAAACTAAGTTTATTTCTTGTGGTGATATCTCCAAAAAAGCAATTGATGAACTTAATATTAAGATTAAAAAAAGAAAATTGAAAAACATTTCAGCAACACAATTAAATGCTTTATCTCTGCCATACAAAGAAAATTCATTTGACATTGTGATTTTGAATGGTGTGTTGGAATGGACACCCACCAGCAATAAAGGGAATCCTAGAAATATTCAGGTAAACATACTTAAGGAAGTAAAAAGAGTTCTTAAAAAAAAAGGTCTGGTTTACTTAGCAATTGAAAATAGATATGCTATGAATTATCTGCTTGGAAAAAGAGATCATAGTAGTTTAAGATTTATTTCTTTTCTTCCTAGATGGATGGCAGACATTTATTCTAGAATTGTGCATAAACATAGTTACAGAGAATATCTTTATACCCATCGTGGTTATGAGCAATTACTTGAAGAAGCCGGATTTAACGAAACTGAATTCTATACAGGGATACCTATCTACCAGTATCCTTCACATATTATAAAGCTTACCAATAAAAAAGAAATTGGTGATGCAATAGAAAAAGATTATAAAGGTATTTTTAGATTTGGTGGGAAACTTTTGGCAAAAATAGGTTTGTACAAATATTTTGGTCATAATTTTATCATCCTTGCTAAGAAACACTAAGTATATTTCTTCAAATATCCCTCTTTAGTTTTCTTAAACAAACTATAACTTATTTTAGGATTTTTTAATAGAAACCAGAAGAAATGTAAAAATTCTTCATTATAATTATTCAGCATATCACAGGAATTTAAACAGGTTTTGCAGAATTTATTTGATTTTAAAGATTTTCTGAATTTATTTGTTTTTTTTGAAAACCAGATTTCAGACAAATTATCTTTTAAAGCATTTCCAAGACTTTTGTCAAACATTACACAAGGATAAATCTCTCCTTTTGAGCCAAGACAAATTGTCTTATATAAGCCTAAGCAGGGATAAGTTCTTTTGCCTTCTTTAAAAAATCTGATAATATTTTCATAATAATAAGATAAAGAAGGATTATCTTTTTCTATTTTTCTGTAGAATTTTATAACAGTGTTATAATCTTTCTTGTTTATCCCAAAATCTTCTCCGATATTTGAAAAAAATGGGGCTTCAATTGCTGGAGTGAAATTCAGATGTTCTGTCAGTTTTTTAAATTCATTATAAATCTCATCTAAATTATCAACATTATATTTTGAAATTACTGTTTCAATGCCAACAGTAAATCTTTCATAGCTTTTTTCTAATTCTTTTAGTTTTTTTACTGTTTCAACTGCCTTTTTATATCCTCCTGGAATTCTTCTAATATAATCATGTTGCTTTTCCAGACCATCCAAAGAAATTGTAACAGAAAACAATTTTTTCCCATCTAATATATCCAGACTTTTCTCAACATTAGAAACAATTTTGTCGGTCAAAAAACCATTGGAAGGAGTTGCAATTACTTCAACTTTTTTTAGGTTATTAAAAATATTTATAATATCTGGATAATCTTTTCTTAAAAAAGGTTCCCCGCCCGTTAACTGGATATATTTTAGATTTTTCCAAAATTTACTATTAAATATTTTGTCTATTTCTTCTAAAGTCAATTCATTAAAAGATTTTGTTTTCCAGATACTACAAGTCCTGCACCTAGAATTACAGTTCATTGTTATTTTATAAACTAAAAAGGTTGGAAGCATTCCTTTGTTTAGTTTATAATTAAAATGAAAATCCAAACCATGAAAAAAATTATTAAAAACTTTTCTTGCTAAGTCCATAATTACTTTACAGAAAATTTCTCAAATAGAAAATAACCTAATTTTATTGGCAAAATTAAAAGTATTATTTCAGCAAGCAAATACAAAGGAAAAATTAGAGGTATTTTTATATTTTTATATTCTCTAAGGGCCTTTAGCTGAAGCTTTATTGTATTTTTCAAAGTTTCCTTAAACTTCTTATATTTTATAGTTTCTTTATGATGCCTGTATTCTATTAAATAATCCTGAAGATTATAAATTTTATATCCTTTATTTAGAATTCTTAGCCATAAATCATAATCTTCCATATGCAACATTTTAGGATTATAACCACCAAAAATTGAGACAACTTTTTTATCAAACATTGCGGTTGGATGAGCAACTAGATCTCTCAACAAGATATTTTTTTTAATAGTTAAATATTCTGGTGGATATTTTCTATATCCCCTTATCTCTCCTTTTTCACCGATAATAATCATATTCCCGCCAACAACTGCTGCTTTTTTTTCCTTTAAAAAATTATATTGTTTTAAAAGTCTGTCGGGTAAAGAAATGTCGTCTGCATCCTGTCTTGCAATATATTTTGAGTTTGAAAAGGAAATTCCTATATTAAGTGATTTAACTAAACCTTGTTTAGTCTTATTTTTAATATATTTAATTCTTTTGTCTTTATAACCGCTTATTAATTTCTCATTTTCAAATTTCCTTTCTTTTGAGTCTTCTATAATTATTAGTTCCAAATCTTTTAAAGTTTGATTTAAAATACTATCAATTGCTTCTTTTAAATATCTACTAAAACCATAAACAGGCAAAATAACAGAAACTTTTATCATATTTTATTTTTATCAATAACAACAATAGTTTCCGGATTAAAATTGTTTTTAATCATAACCCTAACCAAATTTCTCCAAACAAAGCCGCCTCCGCCGGTTATTACAAGTTTCATAACTAATTTGATTTTTTCTTTTTATCCCAGCTTTTTAGTCCTTACACCAATAAGTCAAATCCCGATTCAGCAGCTTACTTAACCTTTTCACCTCTGGTTCAAACTGTTTCTGAAGTCTCTTACGAACTTTTTTTTCCATCGGTGGTCTGGATTTATTACTGGTATTCCAACGAAAAAGCATCTGTCCAATCGAATGACAAATGGTATCTGACAAAAGAAATTTAGCGGTATTTACAATCAAAGGAATTCTCATAAATTTATGAAATAACTTACTTCTTCGCGGATTGCCAGAATTAGATATCTTGAAATCTGGAGTAAATTTATCATCAACTTCCAAAAATCTCAGAACATTTCTGTATGTATCCAGAGTATTTTTTACTAAGTCATCAAAAACAACTATATGAACCTGCTTCCATCCAAAAGCATCTACATACCTTTTGATTTGCTCTGTATATAAAGGAAATTCTAAATAAATAGGAGGTTTAAGTGCATGTTTAGGTATTCGCAATCCCTTTCTTCGATCTTCTTCTGCATTTAATGCCTCTTCAAAGTCTATGATGTCCTCCCGACCACTACGAAGGTGACTACTATATAAAGAATATAGCATATCAACAGGGTTTCTAATCTGAATAATGATTTTTGCATGAGGACAGAATTTTTTAATCTCTGAAACCGCCTGTTTTGAATATAGATACCATACAGTCTTCTCTCCCACTCTCTTCTCATCTCGGGCTTCAGAAAAGCGATTCAGATATTCCTCTTCCATCATCTGCCTCGACTTAAAATGTATATCACTATCAAAAAAATGTGGCTCTCTATTAGCCATAAATATATTAGGATGCTGTCTAAGATATTCGACCATTGAAGTAGTAGCACATTTTGGTGCTCCTACAATAAAGAAATCTGGTCGTCTAGGGTTATCCTCCACCATAATATCTGAAGTGTTCTTTCATATAAAACTATTTTCTTCTAAATACTTAATTACTTTATTTGTGCTTTCTTCGATGCTCTCTTGGTCTGTTCTCAGTTCAATCTCAGGATTTTGGGGGGACTCATAGGGATCTGAAACGCCAGTAAAGTTCTGAATTCCCCCTTTCTAGCTTTTTTATATAAACCCTTCTGGTCTCTCTTCTCACAAACCTCCAGGGGACAATTGCAAAAAGTTTCAATAAAATTATTGGTTTCTTCTCTTAATCCTCAACTAATGAATTATAACTATTGGTTAAAAAATTATATACTTTGTTTACTAACTTGCCACTGTGAGGGGAAATTATACAAGTATTAAATTAAAAAAGTTTAGTTAAAGTGTCTTTAAGTAGATTTATTAAATTATGGCAGAAGAAAGGAAACAGAGATCTCTTTGGATTTTTCAAAATTTCCCCCTGCTTTAAAGTAATAAGCTTTTACAATAATTCCTTAACAATTGGAGTTGTCTACTCAATTATGCAATTAGTTTATTAAGTATCTGGCGATGAATCTTTTTATTACTGGCGATGATACCACTTAAATTCCTTGTTTCTTTGCGATTATAAATAAAATTCTCACCCTTCAAATTGGTTACCCTCCCTCCAGCTTCAGTTAAAATAATCTCTGGAGCACAAATATCCCATTGGCAGGTTTTATCACTCATGCTAATATAACCCTCAGCTTTTCCCTCTGCTATAAATCCTAATTTAATTCCAATACTTCCTTTCTGAATAAAATCCATCTTATTATCCTTTAAAAACTTCTTCTCTTTCTTTCTCAAATGGGTTCGGCTAACCACAAACTTAGATTCTGAAAAAGAAGAAACATCAGAAACCTTTAATTTTTGAAGGCTGCCATCTCCTTTTTTTAAAAAAGCACCTTCTCCCTTTTTAGCAAAATATAATTTATCCTCTACAGGCAAATAAACTACTCCTAAAACCGGCCTACCTTTATAAGCCAGACCTACCATAATAGAGAATTCTCCTGTTTTTTGCAAAAAATCATTAGTACCATCCAAGGGATCTATTATCCATATCTTATCTTTTCTTAGCCGAGATAAATCATCTTCTGTCTCTTCGGAAAGAATTCCATAATTATATTTCTTTAGAGTTGGCAGGATAGTTCTTTCTGAAGCCAAATCTGCTTCAGTAACCGGAGATTTATCACTTTTTTGATAGGATTTATATTCTCTGCCATAAATTTCCATTACTTTTTGTCCAGCTTTTTTTGTTATTTGGATGACATCTTTCAATTCAAGGTCCATAAATATTCTTAATCCTATTAGAATAACTTTTAACTTTAGCCCCCTACTCTTATTAAAGCATTATCAAAAAAACAACTCAAAAGGGCAGTATATTTTTAGTGTGTTCAATATATCTTTAATCACTTTGATTTTGAACCCTTCAATATTTTTATTACTATCTCTTTAATCCTTACACCAATGAGTTAAATCTCTATCCAATAACTCACTTAATCGTTCTACCT
>JAGXOI010000079.1 GCA_023659975.1 Candidatus Aenigmarchaeota archaeon LH_S4 | reverse complement strand
TCCTTCATCTTTTCAAATAATTTTTTTTCGCCAACTATTCCCAACCTATAAAAGTTTTTAATTTTCATTTTTATTCTCCTTAAGCATGGTTAAAAGATTCTTCAACATCGAATCATGTATTATGAGAGATTTTTTTGCCTTTGTTACTACATTTACTGTTCCATCTACACTCATGAGACCAATTCCATAATTTTTGAATAATTCAACAGGCACCCTATGAGCAAACTCATGCCACATAGCTACATAAACCTCATGAGCACATAATCGGCATGTTAACACTTGTTGTAGAGCCCTTTTCCAGTCTTTAATCTTTACTTCAATAGCAATAATTTTCTTCCTATTTATTCCAATCACATCTATATGCCGAGTGAGGAATTGAACTTCTTTGAAATAATCGAAACCCTCTTTTCTCAAATATGATTCTATTTGTGGGTATATTTCTTTTTCAAAAACCATTGTCACCACCTAAATATTCACCCTCATCTAAATCTTTGAAATGAGGATCACCAGTTAAAACCTTAAGATCATATAATCTTGACATTGCTATTAGAATACAATCTGCTAACCCTATACCTGCGATATCTATAGTTGCTCTAATTTCTCCTGACGAGATAGCGACATCTTCATCTAATGGAATTATCTCGCTGTTTGACTTAATAAATAACAACTTTTTATCAAAATCTATGCGATTCCATTCCGTAAATTTTTTCTTTAATTCTGCTAACACGATAGTAGGTGTTACATTTTCACCGCTTTCGATTAAGTCTTTTATTTTCACACCAATTTCAGTTCCCTTAAAATATTCAACCCATGCGAATGTATCAATTATATACCTCATTTTAAACTCACCTGAAATCCTCTTCTTCTCTTTCGAATTTTGGAAGTTCTGGACTTATACCAAACATTGATATTGGTATGAATTTTTCTTTAATTCTTGATTTTTTAGCAAATTCAGGATATTTCAAATATACATATCTAATTAGCTCAGAAAGAGACATTCGGTTAAATTTCTTCTTAATCCCCTCTATTTTGGTTCTCTCATCTTCAGTCAATTTCCCATAAAGCATTATAGCAACCTTTATCCCGTCTGGGGTTAGTGAAAAGATATCTATGCTGTTTTCTGGAATTTTTGTCCCCTCTAATTCACCTTCGATTAAATCAACGTCCTTTTCTTCATAGGGTTTTAGTTTGTGTTCTTCTGATTTTATTAACTCCATCTCTTTTACAGTCTCTGTAAAATTAAGAACCTGAGAAGACCAAGGCCCATAATTATACGCCTCAAATTCGTATTCTTTTTCAAATTCCTTGAAATTTTCTTCTTTAGTCAACAAAAATAAAAGTTTTGCTAGTTTAGTTATTCCTTCTATCTTCTCCTGCTTATTTGCATAAAGTAACAGCATCAATAAATCCAAACCAGATTTTATCATTTTGCATCACCTTTCACCCATATTTTTAAATTGCTTTGATTAGTGTTTAATC
>JAGXOI010000078.1 GCA_023659975.1 Candidatus Aenigmarchaeota archaeon LH_S4 | reverse complement strand
TCTCCCCAAGACTTGCATTCTTCCCTCCAACTTTTGGAACATCTTTATTCCTGATTTCTGAGAAGAAGAGAATTAGGTTCATAATTATAAAGAAAGTTATTTAATTAGGATTTTCTTTTTTTTATGAAGATAGAAAAACTTAAAAAATTTATAAAGAAAGAGGATGAGCGATTGAGCAAACTATCTGATGAATTCACTTCTTATTGTATTGGGAACTAATTATAAGTCATCTAGTATAATTGTATTTCTCAACAAGTTCCTTTATCTGTTCTTTAGCACTCATTATTTAACTTCTCTAGTTTTATTATGGATAAGGAAATCAAGAACCTGGTTTCAGAACTGAAGAAATATAAAAAAATTATGTCAATAATTTTATTTGGTTCCTATGCAAAAAATCAGGTTAAGCCTCTGTCAGATATTGATATTGCAGTAATAATTAAAGATAATGATAAAGAGACAGAGACAGAAGTAGCAACTTATTCATCAAATAAGTTGGATGTTGCTCCATTTCACAGATTGCCTTTATATATCCAGTTTGAAGTTTTAAAATATGGAAAAGTTCTTTTTGTCAGAAATGAAGATTATTTCATGGAAATAAAGAGACAAGTTTTGAGAGAATATCTTGACAATACTTATTTGTATAAAAAAATTGGTAGAGGTGTTTTAGCATGAATATAAGAACAATTTCTATAATCAGGAGAATAGAAAAACATCTTAAAAATGCGAGAGAATTAACAAAAAAAGACTTGTCAGACTACTTGGTTTTCAACTCTTTGGCAATGGAAGGTTTCCAGGTTGTAAATAGTATAATAGATTTAGGTGAAGTAATAGTAACAGAAAAAAGACTTGGGTTTCCTTCAAAATATAGAGAAATTTTTGAGTTTTTGTACAGAGCAAAGATTATAAATAAAGAAGCCTTAAACGGAATTAAAAGACTAATATTTTTGAGAAATTTAATCTCCCATGAATATTACACAATCAAAACTAAGGAATTAGAAGAAATGGTTAGATTATTACAATATGTAGATGAATTTATTAGTAACGCGAAAAAGTTAAAAAAATAAAATTAAAGTAATTTGAATTTCTTCTTTGAAACTTCTTTTTTGGGAAGTTTTATTTCCAAAATACCATCTTTAAATTCCAATTTTGGGTCTTCTGGTTTAACATCAACAGGAAAGTCAAAAACTCTTTTAACTTCTCCAGAACTTCTTTCCTTTCTATAAAAATCTTCGTCCTTTTCTACTTTTTCTTCTTTTCTTTTTGCATGAATTGAAATTTTTTTTTCTGTTGCTTCAACATGTACATCTTCTTTTTTAAACCCTGGTAATTCTGCCCTGACAATTACTTCCTTCTCTGTTTCTGTCAAATCTACTGGAAAACTTTGGAATGACTGCCAAATTGGCTGGAACTGTTTTTGGAATTCTTTTTGGATATCCCTAAGTGATTTAAAAGGATTTTCTTCCAACCATCTATCATCTTCTACCAT
>JAGXOI010000077.1 GCA_023659975.1 Candidatus Aenigmarchaeota archaeon LH_S4 | reverse complement strand
ATATAATATTTATATATATAGTTTTCGGTGATAAAATATATATGCTAAAGGAAATAGCTAATTCTCATTTTTGAGCCTTCGGAAACACTTTTAATCTAATTAACAGTTTTTTGCAGGCTCTGAATCTTCTTTCTCCATCATTTTTTGATTTCTTTGAGTTTTGCTGGGTTTTTGTTTTCATCTAAGAAATAAAGTTCTTTTCCTTTTAAATTCTCTATTTCAGAGATTTTTAGCAGTAAGAAATTATCCAATTGTTTTTCTTTATTTAAATACTCTTGATTATTGTTTATGGTGGAAGTTAAACTTAAGATTGAAGTACCCCCTGCATTGGAACCTAAATTTGAGCAGGCACTTGAGAGAGTAACTAAGGCATTTATAGAAGAGTTAGAGTTTTCAGTGGCAAGAGACATATTATCAAAAAGTAAGCTAACTGAAAAGCAGGCAAGAGAATTTGGGGAAGAAGTCAAAATAGGAATTGCTAAAAGGCATGGTTTATTATAGTTTATTCCTATGTCAGAGAAATTTGTTATTGACGCAAATGTAGTATTTTCTGCGTTAATTAAAAGAAGTTTGCCTTTTGAGTTAATAGTATCCTTGCCAAAAATAGAAATCAACTTGTACTCTCCAGACTTTTTGTGGGAAGAGGTTGATAAAAGAATTGATAGATTATTAAGATTTTCACAATTAAGTCTATATCACCTAAATTTCCTGATAACGTTTTTATCTAAAAGGATTAAAATTGTTTCTAAATCTGAATATAAAGAATTTATCCCTGACGCAGAGAAGTTATTGCCGGAACATAAAAAAGATATTCCATATTTAGCAGTTGCATTAAAATTATCTTGTCCTCTCTGGTCTAACGAAACAAGATTTAAAAAGCAGTCTAGGGTTAAAGTGTTTTCTACACATGAGCTAAAAAAATTATTTTGGTTTAGTTGATTTTCTAATCTTCCATAGATTTCTGTGATTTTCTCCAAAGAGAAATTATCTAATTTATTTGTTTTGGGGTGCAGACCTTTTTGGTTTATATAATAAAGTTGCATTATTTATGGCAGAGATTGTTGTGGAGATTCCTGAAGAATTGGAGCAAAAAATTAGAGAGTTCAAAGAAAATTGGTCACAGGTTGCTCTAAGAGCAATTGAGTTAAGAGCATTTGAATTAGAACTCAAAAGGTCTGCAGAGTTAAGGAGGGTGTTTATTGAAGCAATTGCATCCAAAAGTAAATTATCTGAAGAGGAGGCTGACAAGTTTGCAGTAGAATTAGGGAGAAAGATGAAGAAAGGTAGGTTCCAGCAACTTAAAAAGCAGGTTTGATATAGAAGATGTTTGTTGTTGTAGATGCTAATGTTATTATACTTAACCAAAAGCAAGAAAACTCCCGATTTTAAGGAGGGGATATGAATTGCCCTTAAATAGTTTAAAAACATAATTAAATATGGACGGACATGTCCTGTATTGTCTTCTGGGTATATCTTGGAAGACGGGGTTGCTGACCCTA
>JAGXOI010000076.1 GCA_023659975.1 Candidatus Aenigmarchaeota archaeon LH_S4 | reverse complement strand
ATTTAAAGAGTCTGTCCTTTGATCCCATTTATATATTACATTTATTCTATCACTTTCTATAACTCTTCTACGTTTTGGGAGAATTTCTGCAACCTCATATACCCTTCTTATACCAATCCTTCTATCCCTAAACATCACAACAGATAAATCAATAGCATCAAGTAAATTTTCTGGAACAGAAATTGGAGGATTTACTAATCTTCTATAAGTCTGCATTGCTGTGTCTGCATGAATTGTTGCATACACACTATGGCCTGTATGCATAGCTTCAAACAAAACTTCTGCTTCCCTGCTTCTTCTAACCTCTCCAAGAACAATTCTATCTGGTCTCATTCTTAAAGAATTTATAAGTAAATCAAGCATTGTTATTCCTCCTTTACCCTCCTGATTTGGCTCCCTTGTGACTAAAGGCACCCAATGCAGGAAATCTGGTACTTTTATTTCCCTTGTGTCTTCAATAGATAGGATCCTCTGGTTTGGTGGAATACATGGGAGAATCGTTGTCAAAAAACTCGTCTTTCCTGTCCCTGTTCCTCCTGATACCAAAATATTTAGTTCATATTGAACAGCAAACCAAAGAAAAGCTGCAACTTCTATAGAAATTGTCTTGTTATTAATAAAATCAACGATTGTCCAGGGTTCCTTTCTAAATTTTCTGATTGTTATCGTATTACCCTGATTTGAAATTGGAAACAAAGTTGCATTTACTCTATCTCCATTAGGGAGATGGGCATCAAGAAGAGGACTCAAAGTAGTAATTTGTTTTCCTATTGTTCTTCCAATAATAGCAGCATAGTTTGCAATATCTTCTTCCCTTTCAATCATCACATTTGTAATTAGCCATCCATATTTTTTGTGATAAACCTGGATAGGCTCTTTACTTGAATTTATAACAACCTCCTCCAGATTTGCATCCTTTAAAAGAATCTCTAATTTACCTAAACCCAACATTTCTTGCACCAATAAACTCAAAAGATAATTGTTTATTTCCCTTGAAACCTTTGGAAGAAATTTTTTAATTTCTCTCTCTGCTTTTTCTCTAAATTGTTTTTTTAATTTCTCTCTCTGCTTTGGATCTTTGGAAGTTGTTAACTGTAAATCTGTTATTAATCTATTCTTTATTTCTTTGAAAACTGCTTCTGTACCTTCATCAAGAGCAGGAAAATTAATTATGTATTCTATGATGAATTTTTTCCCTTTACATATTTTAACCTCTATCTTGGTATCCTCAAGTTCAATCTTATATTTATCTAACATACTCAAGTTTTATTTTTCCAAAATGTCTTCCAGTTTTGATTACTTTTTGTTTTTCCAAAATTTTTAGCCACTCTTCTATTTGCTCTTCATTAACATCAAGTTTTTCTTCTAACTCTTTCACTGTTGTTTCTCCTTTCCTTAATATATCCAAAAGTTTATCAACATTTGTCTCAATTTTTTCATTTTCTACTATTTTTTTTTGTGAAAATAAGGTTTTTCCAATTTTATTTAATATCCTTTCTCTGGTTACTACCCCTAAAAATCTTTTTCCATCCAAAACTCCAAGACAACCAGATTTATGTATGTCCATAATTAATATTGCTTTTGATAAGTTATCTTCTTTTTTTATATATATAACTT
>JAGXOI010000075.1 GCA_023659975.1 Candidatus Aenigmarchaeota archaeon LH_S4 | reverse complement strand
TTTTATAACAATTTCTGAAAAAGAAGCAAGGAAAGAATTGAAGAAGAAAATAAAAGACAGGGAATTTTTGGGAATTCCAATCTCTGTAAAAGATAATATTTGTACAAAAGGGATAAAAACAACAGCAGGTTCAAAAATTCTGGAAAATTATGTTCCACCTTTTGATGCAACTGCAATCACAAAAATAAAAGAAGTTGGTTATATAATCGGAAAAACAAAAATGGATGAATTTGGTTTTGGTACTTTTTGTCTTAACTGTGCCTATGGAATCCCAAAAAATCCTAGAGGAGTAGAAAGAAGTTCTGGGGGTTCCTCTGGGGGTTCAGCTTGTTTAACTTCTGCTCTGAATTTTCCTCACATCTCAATTGCTGAATCAACAGGAGGCTCAATCTCCTGTCCTGCAAGTTTTTGCGGAGTAGTTGGATTAACTCCCACCTACGGACTAGTCTCAAGATATGGTCTAATAGACTATGCTTCTTCCCTTGATAAAATTGGTTTAATTGGAAAAACAATATTTGAAGTTGCCTATGGATTGACAAAGATTGCAGGATTTGATAAAAAAGATTCAACTTCAATAAACAAAAAACCCGAGGATTATACAGACTATCTAAAAAAAGAGGTTTCAAAATTCAGGGTTGGTGTTCCAAAAGAATATTTTGATGGTATGGATGAAGATGTTAAGAAAGAAGTTTGGAGAGCAATAAAAAAACTGGAAGAAAAAGGAGTAAAATATGAGGAAATTTCATTACCTTCAACAAAGTTTGCCCTACCAACTTATTATATAATTTCAATGAGTGAGGCAAGCACAAATCTTGCAAGATATTGCGGAATCAGATATGGAGGGACAAAAGAATTGAAGGGAAGCTATAATGAATTCTTCTCAGGAGTGAGAGGTGAATATTTTGGTGAAGAAGCAAAAAGAAGAATTTTGATGGGAACTTTCTACAGAAAAGCTGGTTACAGGGATAGATATTATCTGAAAGCTCTAAAAGTCAGAAAACACATAATTAATGAATTCAAAGAAATGTTCAAAAAATTTGATTGTATTCTCTCTCCTACCATGCCAATAATTGCCCCAAAATTCACAGATATTGCTCTTCTCTCCCCAGCACAGCAATATGCAGCAGATTTTTTAACAGTTGCCCCAAATCTCTGTGGTTTCCCTCATCTCTCTACTCCCTGCGGAAGAGCAAAAGGAATGCCTGTTGGATTACATATAATTGGAGACCATTTGCAGGAAGAGAAGGTTTTACAGTTAGGGAGTTGGGTTTGAAAAATAGTAAATTTATAAGTCTAGAGTTCTCCATTCTGGCTTTCCAATAATCAATTCAATGTTCTTATGGTTTTACTTTTTTCTCTGATTTATTTCTTTGACAATATTTTTTGCCATTTTCTTTTTCTAAAAGAAAAAGGTTGCGGGGGAAGGGATTCGATTGAGGGAATCCAAAATTCTACCCTCGCAACGACTAACGTACAGGATTTCTCAGGAGAATCATCGAACAAAGTTCTCATAACTTAATTTCTTAAGTCCTGCTCCTTTGGCCATTCAAGAAAGGCTTTTATTGGTTAACTTGAGTAAAAATTCTTCAGCCAAAAAAAAACCTTTGACTCGGACACCCCCGCAA
>JAGXOI010000074.1 GCA_023659975.1 Candidatus Aenigmarchaeota archaeon LH_S4 | reverse complement strand
GTTATAAGGTAAAAGCCCTTGGTTTATACAAGAAAACAGACCCTTTAAAAGGTTCCCCCCAAGCAAAAGGCTTAGTTTTAAGTAAAAGGCAACTTGAACAAAAACAGCCTCATTCAGGAATGATTAAATGTGTCAGAGTAAAACTGATTAAGAATGGTAAGGAAGTTACAGCACATTTGCCAAGGGATAAAGCAATAAATCAAATTCAGGAGCATGATGAAGTAACCGTTGAAGGAATTGGTGGCTCTCAAGGTAAAGCAGTTGGAAGTATTCCAGGGGTTAGATATAGGGTTTGTGCTGTAAATGGAATTAGTTTAGAGATGCTTAGAATTGGAAAAAAGCAGAGGGCTACAAGGTAAATTTATTTTAAACTATTATTTATTTTTTTTTACTATTATGGCAAAGAAGAAAAGGAAAAAGGATTTGGAGAAAAAAGAAGAGAAGATAAGGTCAAAAAAAGATTCAGGAAAAGTAAAGGAAAAAACAAAGGAAATTAAGGGAGATAAGGAAATACAAAAATATTTTGGGGTATTAATAGTTGGTCTAGTAATTGGATTAATTGCTGGTGTTGCTTTGTTAAGTTCTCTTTCTATAGAAAAGCAATCAACATTGACTGCAGATGAAGCTGGACAAAAAGCAGTTGACTGGATATCTAATTTTTTTGAGGCAAAAGGTCAAAATGTTAGTATAAAATTAGTTAATGCAACAGATACAAAAGAAGGAGTTTATCAAATTGGTGTAGAGATAAGTGGTAAACAGGGGGAAGTAGAACAAAGCTATTATGTTACGAAAGATGGAGAACTACTTTTTCCACAGGGAATTCCAATAGGAGAAGTTAGTAAGAGACCTAAACAAGGAGAACAGCAACAACAAAATCAAGGGCAAGAACAGAATTTAGAGATTCCAAAAACAGACAAGCCAGATGTAAAACTGTTTATAATGGCTTATTGTCCTTATGGTTTGCAGGCAGAGAAGGCATATTTACCAGTTTATAAATTGCTGAAAGATAATGCAGACATAACTGTAAATTTTGTCAGGTATGCAATGCATGAAAAAAAAGAATTAGATGAAAATTTAAGGCAGTACTGTATCCAACTAGAGCAAACTGAAAAATTCTATGATTACGCAAGTTGCTTTACTGGTGGTGACGGAAATTATACAAAATGTCTTTTAGAAGCAAAAGTTGACAAGGTAAAACTTAATTCCTGCATGGCAAGAATAGATGAAGAATATAATGTTACTGGAATGTACAATGATAAAAGCACTTGGATTAGAGGAAAATTCCCTATGTTTAATGTTGAAGCAGATTTAAATAAAAAATATGGAGTAAAGGGTTCTCCAACATTGGTAATTAATGAGGCTGTTATTGTTTCTAATCAGCAATATTGTCCTAGTGGAGATATTAAATGCGTAGTTGCTTCTGTAAGCAGATCTCCAGAGGCATACAAAGAGGCAATTTGTTCAGCGTTTAATAATCCACCTAAAGAGTGCGACCAGAAACTTTCAGCAGATGCAACTTCTCCTGGATTCGGCGGTGGAGTCGGGAGTTCAAGTTCTGGTGGCTGTGCAAGTTGATTTAATTTTTTATTTTATTAATTTTATAGAGATTGATGAGAGGAATTAAAGAACATATTAAAAAATGTTTTCTTTTAGCT
>JAGXOI010000073.1 GCA_023659975.1 Candidatus Aenigmarchaeota archaeon LH_S4 | reverse complement strand
TTATTAATCTTTATAGGTTTATATGTTAATTTAAATATGGATTGGACAGATTTTCAGTTCTTATATTGGTTTTTTAAGAAGGGTGAGAAAGTTCTGTATTTAGGAACTCCTGAAATTCTTAGATTTACAACTTTAAACTCAAAGAAGGTTTATTATATTTCTCCAGAGAAAGTAGAATTTAAAAGCCCTAGACTGAAAAAATTTGTAGAGAATCCACAGGAGTTTGATTTATCCTTGCTCCCGAAAAAACTTGATAGAATAATAAATTTTCTACCTTTTAACCTCGTGGCAAGTTTCAAGATAATGGGCAAGTATTTAAATTTACTAGAAGCGGATAAAAAAGTTCTGATTAAAATACAGGTGCCAAAAAAACAGGCACAGTACACAGAAGTGATGGTTCACGACTTACTTCCACAATTCAAAATTTCCAAATTATCTTATTTGGATATTGAGGGTTATAGATATATCCTCGGGAAGAAGTTGTAAGAATAAATTTTGTCTAATTAAATTATGAAAACTAAACTGAAGATTGGATTATTTTTATTAATATTGGGACTTATTTTTATTTTTGGTCCTACTCTATATGAAAAATATCAGATAACTAAAATACAGAATCAAATAGATGGGTATTTAGAGAAACACTCTGAAGAGATGAGCAAACATTCTTGTATTTTTAGGGATATTAACAATCAAATCATTTTGTGGTGTTCTACAATAGGTCACCATGAAACAATTAGATATAATGAAACTCATGATAAAGTCACTTGGCAATATGAATCTTCTGGTGGGTCTGGTCCTTATAGAGGAGAGTTTTTTATTCCGCATTTTGAACCAATTAACAAGCCTAAAAATTTAAAACTTTTAAAGGAGGGACCCGAATATAATTTTGGGTATTATGCTCAGTATATTTCTTATTGTAAAGTCTATGATGATACTGGAAAAGAAAAAAGAATTCCTTATACTATAGTAACTTCTTCGGAATTTAAGGAATACAACCGATTATCAAAAGAAAGGTGTTTAAATTATATTACTAATAAAATTAGAAAACATTGTTTAGGTTGTCTTGTAATAGAGTTGAGTCAAGATCAAAAGTTGAAAGAAAATTATTGTATTAATTTAACAGAATATCCAGAAATTTATGGTAAATGCTTAGGGAAAATAGCTTCATTTAATTCAGATTTGTCTCTTTGCAAAAATAAGAATGATACAATAGTAAGCGACGAATGTTTTTTTGAATATGCAAGAGGACAAAGAAATGTAAGTATTTGTAATTATGTTCAAAATAATAATAAAAAGAAAAATTGTATTCATTTGGTTCAAGAAATAATTTGGGATGTAGGTACAAGATAAAAATATAGTAATATTTATCTATAGATGACCATTATGGTCTCAATAAACGAACTTGAGAAAATTATTGAAAAGATAAGATTTCTTGAGAATGAGAAGAAAAAACTCGCGGATTTTCTTAGGAAAGTTCCTAATCTGTCTTGGAAAGTTTCAAAAGTTGATTTGCGTAATATTAAAATTGGTGGTGAAGATGGAGGTTTAACAAAGAAAGGTGGACACTTACTGGATTTTGTTTTTTTAAGGGCTGTCAGTGTTATTTTTAAGTATAGTAGGGGAAAACTTCAGGATGTTGTTTATTATCCAAATTTAGCTCCTACTCCAGAAATAACTTATTCTCCAGAATCTTTATCAGATACAGAGTTTAGGATATTTTGGAGTCTGCAA
>JAGXOI010000072.1 GCA_023659975.1 Candidatus Aenigmarchaeota archaeon LH_S4 | reverse complement strand
ATTATGAATTTCACAGGTTTCTTTATTTATGTTGGTTTCGATTGAATAAAGATAAAACTTGCTGTCTGAAACATTTGCTACAAAACCTTTTAAATTTTGGTCAAAGCAGATAATATCCTTATCTTCATCCAATATTAAATCAATATCATAACCTGAAAGATTAATAAATTCATTTGTTGAAGAACCTTGAGCTAAAATAATTCTTTTCAAAACCTGTTCTCCTGGTAGAGAATCAAAAATGTTCTGAATCTTTAGTTCAGCGCTCTGCATTTCTTCACTCTGAATCTTCAGGTCTGCCTGAGAGTCAAGGTAGTAAAAAATCGAAACAAATGCAAACATAAATAAAGCTATTGCAACAGCGAAATCTATGTAAAGATCCCCTCTCATAACTTAAAAAAATGTAATTTATGCTAAAAACAGGAGTAGCTGATTTGAGACTTGCTCAGGGACCGGTCCCACATTATAAAGAGATGGTCTTGCTCGCAAGTCCTTTAATTGAAACTTTAGTAAATGAACTTGGAACAAAGGAGGTTGTTAATAGGCTTTCTGATCCTCTCTGGTATTCCTGTCTTGCCTGCTCTCTTGGTTTTGAATATCAATTTAGTGGAATGACAACTGTTGTGGTAAAAGCAATTAAAGAAAGTATAGAAAAAGAAAATTTTGGAATAAAAATTGTAGGGGGAAAGGGTAAGAAAAGTACAGGAGTTCCTATTGAGTTAGAAAGAGCAGGAGAAAAATTTAATCTAAATAGTAGAAAAACTCAGAAATTAATTTTAAATTCAAAACTGACTTCAAAAGTTGATAATGTTGCAATCCAGGACTCTTATTCCTTATATTTCCATTCAATAATTTTTGATGAATTAGGAAATAGTACAACAATTAACCAGGGAATGAACTTAGATGAGGAGCTGGTAAGAAGATATCACTGGTTCAATCCAAGTTCCTTAGATGACAATAATATTATAGGTAAAGGGAAGAAAAATGTTTTAAATTTAACAAGAAAAGAGGAAGAAAAAACAAGAAAATTAATTTTAGATTTAGCAAAAGAAGGAAAGAAAACAGCAAATACTTTTCTTAAATTGAATAGAAAGGGAGTACAAACAAATATACTTAATTTTGGTGAAAAGAATATAATTGAGTTACCTTACTACTTAAAATTCCCATCAAAGTTAAATGTAAAAACAATGGAAGTCGCAAATAATGTAAAAGATTTTAAAGAATTTTTGTGTTCTAAGGGAATTGGACCAGCAACAATGAGAGGTCTTGCCTTTGTCGCAAATTTAGTTTATGGATCTCCCCTCTCTTGGAAAGACCCAATAAAGTTTTGTTATGCTTATGGGACAAAAACAGGGAAACCTTGGATGGTTCAAAAACCAGAGATGAGAAAATCAGCAGAAATTTTGAAAAGTGCTGTTGAGAACTCAAAAATTGGAGATAGACAAAAATTGAAGGTTTTAAAAAGGTTGTCAGAGTTTATTTAAATTACGTCCACAGTTACGAAAATTATTTATATATATGTGGGCACACAATATTATGTATATAGAAGTTAAAAAGAGAGATAAATCAAAATACTATTATCTGAGTAAATCTCTAAGGATTAATGGAAAATATAAGAAAATAAGGGTCTATTTGGGAAAAAATCTGGATAAGAAAAAAATAAAAGATGGAATAAATAAAAAAGGAAAAATTATCGAGGAAAAAACAAACTTACTGAAAAAGCAGGATCCTTTATTTAATC
>JAGXOI010000071.1 GCA_023659975.1 Candidatus Aenigmarchaeota archaeon LH_S4 | reverse complement strand
ATAAAAAATAATCTCGCTGATGTTGCAAAGTCTTATATATTGTACAGGCAAAAAAGAAAAGAGCTCAGAGAAATAAAATCTGTACTTGGTGTAGAAGATGATTTAAAGTTGCCTATAAATTCCATAAAAGTATTGAAAGCAAGATATCTACGGAAAAATGAGAATGGAGAAATAATAGAAACTCCAAAACAACTTTTTAAAAGAGTTGCTAATGCTGTTGCAGAAGCAGATAAAAATTATGGTTGCGGGGAAGAAGAAGTTAAAAAAACTGCAAGAAAAATTTACAGTTTAATGTCTAATCTGGAATTTATGCCAAATTCCCCTACTTTATTTAATGCAGGAATAAACACTAAACTTTCTCTATCAGCATGCTTTGTACTTCCTGTCCCTGATTCAATGGAAGGGATTTTTGATGCTGTGAAAAATATGGCTGTTGTCCAGAAATCTGGAGGAGGTACAGGTTTTAGTTTCTCAAGATTGAGACCTAAAAATAATGTTGTAAGTTCTACGATGGGGCAGGCAAGTGGGCCTCTGTCTTTTATGAGAGTTTTTAATATTGCAACAGAAGTTATAAAACAAGGTGGTAAAAGAAGAGGAGCAAATATGGGAATTTTGAGGGTTGACCACCCGGACATCCTTGAATTTACATCCTGTAAGGAAAATGAAAAAGAAATTACAAATTTTAATCTGTCTGTTGGGGTAACAGATAAATTTATGGAAGGTGTTGAAGAAGGGGAAGATTATGAATTAGTAAATCCAAGAACTAAGGAAGTTGTTGGGAAGTTGAATGCAAAAAAGGTTTTTTCTCTGATTACAACTTTTGCCTGGAAAAATGGAGACCCAGGATTGGTTTTTTTGGATGAAATTAACAGACATAATCCAACCCAAGAAATAGGTGAAATAGAAGCAACTAACCCTTGCATTACAGGAGATACTTTTATTTCTACTGAAGAAGGATTTATAAAAATGGAAACTTTAGTTGAAAGATATCCTGATGGGGGTCTAAAGATTGCAACAGATAACAGAGTTCCAATTCAGGTTGGTGGAGGGAAAGGAAATGTTTATTTAATGCAAAGAAAACAGGAAGGTATTTCTTTTAATCAAATCTCGAGAGGTTTTTATACAGGAATTAAAGATGTTTATAGGTTAATAACAGAGTCTGGATATGAATTAGAGGCAACAGGCGACCATAAGATTTTAACAAGCGATGGCTGGATGGAAATAAGAAATTGTTTAAATAAGAAAGTTTTGGTTCAATCTGGAGAAGGGAAATTTAGTAGCAATTATAGTTTACCTTTTGAAACAAAATTTACTGGTAAAAATGGCAGAATTTATAAACTGAATTTACCCGATAAATGGAATAAAGAAATAGGGCAGGTCCTGGGCTGGCTAACTGGGGATGGTTGGCTAAGAGATAAGGATAAAGATTGTAGAGTGGGTTTTACTTTTTCAGAGAGAGATAGAGAAGAATTAAATTATCTAAAACAAGTACTTAATCATTGGTATAACTCTGATATTAAAGAAGTAAAAAGAGAAAATAAAGTTTATCATTTATCTTACCATTCAAAAAATTTTCTTGATTTCTTTAAAAAGTTAGGAGTTAAACCTGTAAATGCTGGAGAAAAAGAAGTTCCAAGTAGTATTTTCACTGCTCCGAAAGAAACAGTTATCGGATTTTTGCAAGGTCTTTTTTCTGCTGATGGTACTATTGGAATTCAGGAACCGAAAAATTATTATATAAGACTTACTTCAAAATCAGAAAAATTGTTAAAGGGGGTCCAACTTTTATTATTAAATTTAGGAGTTAAATCAAGAATTTATAAC
>JAGXOI010000070.1 GCA_023659975.1 Candidatus Aenigmarchaeota archaeon LH_S4 | reverse complement strand
CCAAAATCCTGTATTATTAACTAAGATTTTGGAAGTATACTTCTTGGCTATTTATAGTTAAAAATTAGATAAATTATGGTGAAAGAAAAAAAGGATGAAACTCAAAATAAAGAGAAATCCGAAATTAGGGAATTACCTTTTCCTCATGCGAGAATAAAAGAGATTTTGAAGAGTAAATTAAAAGAGGGAACCTATATAAAAAAGAAGGCAGCAATAAATTTGAATTTGTGGCTTGGAAAACTTGCAGAAGAAATCGCTGATGAAGTAAGTAAAACAGAAAATGCTTATATTTCCACTGATGATATTGATAGGGTAACTTGCAGATTTGATGCTGGAGTTAAATTTAAATTATTGATAGCTGACTGGTTTGGGTGGATAAATAACAAAATGGGTGGAGATCTGGATAAAATCCAAAAAGCAGGGGAATATTTAATTGAAGTTTGGAAAGCCTGTGGAATTGACCCAGACAAAGTTGAAATTGTGTGGACAAGCGATGTTGTTGATGACAGGGAATATTGGAAGAAGGTTATTGGAGTTGCAAAAAACACCACTGTGAAGAGGATGGCAAGGTGTAGCACAATCTGGCCTGTCTTTGGATCTATTTTTTTAACTATCTCTGTTACTGTACAAGTGACTTGTGCAGTATGTATGTGGAAAACTGGTGTGTACCCTGGGGCAATAACTGTTGGATGATTTAGAACAATTATCTGTGCTGTAAACTCTTCTACAACTGGCGCTAGATTACTTGGGTCACAGATGACATCCCCTTTCTTAATATCTCCTTTTCCAATACCCCTCATATTAAAACCAATATTGTCTCCAGCCTTTGCCTCTTGTAAAGCCTGATGATGCATTTCTATTGATTTTATCTCTGCTTTTGTTCCTGCAGGCATTATGGTTATAGTTTGATTTGGTTTCATAACTCCTGTTTCTACTCTACCAACTGGGACTGTCCCAACTCCAGTAATTGAATAAACATCCTGAACTGGTAATCTTAAAGGTTTCTCTATTGGTCTGGTTACCGGCTTTATAGCATCTAAGGCCTCAAGAATTGTCTGACCTGTATACCAACTCATGTTTTCACTCTTCTTTACAACATTATCTCCTTTATATGCTGAGATAGGAATTATTTTTACTTCATCTGTTTTATAACCAACCCCCTGCAATAGTTTCTCTACTCCTCCCTTAACTTCATTGAATCTTGCCTGGTCATAGTTTACTGTGTCCATCTTGTTTAAGGCAACAATCATCTGACCAATACCTAAAATCTTTGCTAAATAAGCATGCTCTTTTGTCTGTTCTTGTACTCCTTCTCTTGCTGAGACAACTAAAATAGCAACATCTGCTTGTGAAGTCCCAACAACCATGTTTTTAACGAAATTTCTATGTCCTGGCGCATCAATTATAGTATAGTAATACCTCTGTGTTTTAAATTCCTTAAAAGCCAGGTCAATTGTAACCCCCTTTTCTCTCTCTTCTTTTAATTTATCCATTACAAATGCAAACTCAAAGGTTTCTTTCTTTTTTTCTTTTGCTTCTTCCTTTAGTTTTCTTAAACTGTCTTCTCTTATCGCCTCTGTATCAAAAAGTAGTCTCCCAACTAATGTTGATTTTCCATGGTCTATATGCCCTATTGTAACCAAATTTACATGTTCTTTATCTGCCATAATAAAGTAAATAAAATTTTAAATATACAAGCCTTTTGTTGGTGAAATTGGATAAAAAGGCTTGAGCCAAAACCAGGAAATATGTTAGTAAGAAGCCTTTTGTTAATTACTTCATAAAAAAGGCTCAGCTTGAGCCAAAAAAGGAAATATGTTAGTAAGAAGCCTTTTGTTGGTGAAATTGGATAAAAAGGCTTGAGCCAAAACCAGGAAATAT
>JAGXOI010000006.1 GCA_023659975.1 Candidatus Aenigmarchaeota archaeon LH_S4 | reverse complement strand
TAGTTATACTTATCAATTTCTTGCATATATTTCTCAACAGATTCTTTTTCATCCTCTGGTAATTTTCCAAGCAATTTTGCATAGTTATCCTCAAATTCCTTTGCTTTGTAATCTTCAAGTGGTGTTTTTTCAAGAGATTTTTTACCAATCTGTCCAAAAAGATAACTATTTAATAAATAAGGTTCTACTCCTGTTGGTTTTTTTGGTGGTCTTTCTGGAATTTCAGGTTTTTTAGGATATTCTGGTTGCCAGTCCACTTTCATATTATATCCATACCAACCATTAGATTTTTTATATGCGTCTTCTATATCAGACCATTTAGTTCTCTTAATTTTTATATTCCCTATGCCAGCTCCTTCGCAAAAACTCATAACAGGGTCAAAAAATAGTCCCATAAAATTGCTAAATAGATCACTCCCACCCATTGAGACTCCTTCAGGTATATTTTTCCCATCTTGACTTTCTTCAGCCATTTTCATCACCTATAGAAACACGAAATTTATATTCTGGTGCACCGAAAACTACTACATCCCCATCTTCTAAATCCTTTTTACCACGATTTAAGGATTTTCTTAGATAATATTCATCTATAACTCCCCCAGAATATGTTTTATAGTCCCTACAAATTACTTCTAACTTTTTAGAAAGTTCTTCAAGATCAGAAGCTTTAAGATGGCCTATGGATTCCCCATCAACATAAGTACCGTTGTGACTTCCTATATCACCTATATATCCATCTTCTGCATCAATCATTGCATGCTTCCTTGAAATCCTGTTATCATACTCTGTTAGGACAATATCATTATTTTCCTCTCCTCTACCAATTTTATGGTAAGAATAAAGCTCAAGAGGATTTTTAAAGCTCTTCTTTAATAATTTATCGTCTCCAGTATATTCTAATTTCATTACCATTTTATCACAATATAATAGTATTTAATACTATATATAATTTTCGGTGATAAAATATATATTTTCCACTATATAGAAATATCTTATTTTGGTAATAGAAGATAAATATTCATAAATTTTGCACTTTAATATGTTCTTTTAGAAAAATTATTTATGCAAGAAAAACTTAAAATTCTGCGGAAAACAGCCAAATTTCTAAAAGTCCAGCCAGAGCAATTACCAAACACTCTAAGAAGGTTCAAAAAAGACCTGGGAAAGACCTAAGAATACATCTGGTGAGTCTTCATTTTTCTGTAATTTTTCAGGATAATTTCTTTTATTTTAAAATCCTTACCAATTAATTTTTTTAGGTTTGGTTTGCTTTTTCCTTTAAGAAAAGAATTTATGGAAAATCCAACCGTGCTTTCTATATCAATTATCAGGTTTTTTTCCTTGATTTTTACCTCTAATTTTCTGATATAGGGTTTTCTGGTTTTTTTCTTTAGAAACTGCAGAACTCTATTATTTCTCAAACCTGTTAATTTTTTTCTGATTTCTCTGATTTCTTCTTTCTTAAATTTCCTGGAAAATTCGAGAACTACCAAATAAGAAGCTGTTATTTTTTCATTTTTCGTTTTTTCAAGAAATTCCCTGTCTGAATAACTCAAAGTTGAAACAGAAACTGATTTCCGTTTGTTTATTTCCTGCTTTATTTTTTTCAATCCAAGTTTTCTTTTTTTTGGGTTTCTAAGCATTATGACAAATGGCCTATAACAAGTTGTTTTTACATTCTGCTCAAGTCTGCCAATAGAATAAAATACTGGCTCACTTGCCAGACTTTTTTTAGTTAGGATGTTTTCAATAATTTTCTGGACTTTTCCTTTTGTTGTGTTCTTTTTGTAGCCTCCTTTGATATAAAGGGGGGAAATCTGCAAATCTATTTCGTTTTTTTCAATGTCAATAATAGCCATTATATCAGGATTTTTAAAATCCCTCATCTTCTTTGTCTGCTTTCTCAAATAATATCCAATATCCCTGTTAAAATTAGATTTTATTGCCTCGCAAAAATCAACACCATTTTCCTCCCAAAATTCTTCTTCTCTAGAAATTAATTCTTCTGGGATTTTTGAGCCAATCAGGAAACTTCTGTATTCACAATTTTTTAATTTCTTTTTTACCTTATCTACATAAAAATCAATTTTATTAAATATGTTGTTACAGAGATAACAGGTTTCAATTTTTTTAAATTTAATTTCTTCCCTCTTAAAAATAGAATTCAGCAGACAGTAAGTTCTGAAGATTCTTCCTTTCTCTTTGTTTGGAAGTTTTGGAACTATGGTATGAAACTGCCTCCCCAAACATTCATCACAAATATCATATTTTTCTATAACTTCTTTTATCCTCTCTACCAACTCCATAAAATTAACTAAAATTAATTATGGAATATAGCAAACTTGTTGAAATTTATGAAAAACTTTCTGCAACAACAAAGAAATTGGAGAAAACCGAAATTGTTGCAGAGTTTATAAAAAACCTAAACAGCGAGGATTTACAGATTGTAATTCCTTTATTGCAGGGAAAAATTTTTCTGGAGAGGGAGGAGGAAGAAATAGGGATTGCTGACAAGTTAATTATACAAACTCTAACTAAATTAGGTTTCTCAAAAAAAGAAGTTCTTGACAAATTCAGGAAAACTGGGGATCTTGGAGAGGTTGCAGAAGGTATTGCAAAGAAAAAAAAACAATCAGCTCTCTTTAGGAGAAAACTAACTGGTGAACAGGTTTTTTATTCTATCAGGGAACTCGCAGAACCAACTGGAAAAAACTCACAGGAAAAGAAATTAAATATTATATTAGAGCTTCTAAGTTCTGCTGAGCCAAAGGAGACAAAATATATAACGAGAACAATCATTGAGGAATTAAGACTGGGTGTCGCGGAAGGGATTTTAAGGGATGCTATTGCATCAGCCTTTGATGTGAGTAAAGAAGAAGTAGAATATGCTTACAACCTGAAAACAGATTTTGGAGAAGTCGCTAGAATCGTAAAGGAAAAAGGAGAAACCGGATTAAAAAATGTTAAACTTGAAATAGGAAATCCAATAAAAGCAATGCTTGCAGAAAAGAGTTTAAATTTAGAAGAAGCTTTAGAGGATGCAAAAGAGCCTGCAATTGAAATAAAGTATGATGGAATGAGGACTCTGGTGCAGAAAGATAAAGACAAAATCTGGTTATTTACAAGAAGACTTGAAAATGTTACAAAACAGTTTCCTGAGTTGGTTGAACTTTGCAGAAAAAATATCCTCTCTGAAAAAGCTATTTTAGAGGGTGAAACTCTCGGGATAAAAAATGGTAAACCAATTCCCTTTCAGGAACTTTCAAAGAGAATACACAGGAAATATAATATTGAAAAGATTGCAAAAGAGATTCCAATACAGATAAATTTTTTTGACTGCCTTCTTGTGGATAAAGAACAACTTTTAAATGAAAGTTTTAGTATCAGGAGAAAAAAACTGGAAAAAATTATAAAAGAAGTTGAAGGAAAATTCCAGTTGGCAGAACAGATAAGAACAAAAAATTTGAAAGAAGTTGAAAAATTTTACAACAAGGCTCTGAAGTCAGGACAGGAAGGGGTAATGGTAAAAAACCTTTTGGCTCCTTACCAGCCGGGAAAGAGAGTTGGTTATATGTATAAAGTTAAACCTGAAGAAGAAACTTTGGATTTAATAATTACAGGAGCAGAATGGGGGCAGGGAAGAAGAGCAAACTGGTTGGCATCTTTTATATTATCTGTCAGAGATGAAGAAACTGGGGAACTCTTAGAAATAGGAAAAATGGGAACTGGAATGACAGATGAAATATTCAGAGAAATAACAGAAAGATTAAAACCTCTGATTATCAGAAAAGAGGAGAACACAGTTTACATAAAACCAAAAATTGTTGTGGAAACAGGGTATCAGGAAATTCAGAAATCTCCAAATTATAAATCTGGATTTGCCCTAAGATTTCCAAAATTAATTAGAAGGAGGGAAGATAAAGGTATCGAAGAAGCAGATAGTTTGCAGAGAATTAAGAGATTATATAATAAATAATTATCCAAATAGCCTAAATAGCAGCCTTGCATTTTCCAGCATATTGTGATTATTGTTAAAAAACACATGGACTTTTTCAGGTTTTAGTTTGGTTATTTTATCCACAATTTCTTTCAATTCTTGTTCAGAATAATTGTGCTGGTACCAGTTTGTCCTTCCATGCATTCTCAGGTAAATTGTTTTCCCAGGGAAAATTTTATTTTGGAAATCAGGAGAATCAATTGAGACTAAAACAACTTTTTCTTGTAGTTTTCTGCAGAGTTCTTCTCTCTCAAGCCAAGACTTGTTTCTGATTTCAAAAGCAAACCTGTTGCTTAATTTTGTCTTATTTGCAAATTCCAAAATTCTTTCTGTATCTTTAAAATTTGGTGGAGCCTGAAAAAGATAAAAATCAATCAATTTATCTAGGGGTTTGAAGGTTTCCTTAAATCTTTTCCAGAGTTCAAATGCTCTTTCATTAAATTTATGTTGATGGGTGATTAAACGATTAACTTTTATACTCCATCTAAGGTTTATTCCTTTCCTTGCCCAGCCTTTTACAACATTCGGAAAAGGGAATCTGTAAAAACTTGCATTTAGTTCAACAGAATTTAAATCAGAATTACTAACAAACCAGTCAAGAGTTTTATCTTTGTTCCAGTTATAGAACCATCCACTGGTTCCAATAAAGACTTGCATAAATTAAATAACCTTAATATAAATATGATTTTGCAGTAAGATTATCTTTAAACTACAATTAAACTTGCAAGATCTACTCTGTAAAAATAAAATGGCTAATTTTTTTAACTTTTACAATTTCATCCTATTTAAATTTTTCAAAGCATTTTCAACAGCATAAACAAAATTTAATCTTGTCCCAGTTTGCCCTCTTGATCTTATTCTGATATCTCTTATTCCTGCAAGTCTAAATATTTTTTTTATTTCATCAGGGGCACATAAACCTACTCCCTTAGGTGTAGGTATTAATTTTACTAGAACAGAGCCGGTTTTTCCAACAGCAACAAAAGGAATAGAATGTTCTTCACCACACTTACATTCTGCTGATCCACAACCTCTTCTCACAGGAAATAAATTTATTCTTGCAGTTCTCATGGCTTTTTTTATAGCCTCTTTATTAGTTAGTGCTCTGCCAAAGCCGATTCCAAGATAACCATTTTTGTTACCAACAACAGCCATTGCAGATAAATTTATCCTTCTTCCTGATTTGTGAATTCTTACAGTTCTACGAGCGGCTCTTCTCTGAATTCCACCACCCTTTCCAGGACTCCCTCCGATATAAACAACTTCATCCTCCAAATCCGGAATAAAGGAATCAACAATTTCCGGTTCTTTTATCTTATAACCAAACTTAAAAATATCTTCCAAAGTAAGTTTTTTTTCAACAACAAGATTCCCAAGTTTTGTTTTTGGAACCCAACTCTCTTCCTCTGAAATTTTTTTCTGTTTCTCTATCTTTTTGAATTCTTTTTTTTCTTCAATTTTAGCCTCTTCAACTTTTTCCTGGTTTTCCCCTACTCTCTCTTCTATTTTCTCTTCTTCCTGATTTTCAGAAGTTTCCAACTCTTGCTCTTTTTTCTTTTCTTTTGATTTCTTTTTAGTTTCTGAATTTTCCTCTTTCACAATTTTACTCTCCTCCTCCTGTTTTTTATTCTTTTGCATACTTATCTAAAATTTTTTGTTTTACTTCACCAAATTTTTTTGCTTTTTCTTCAGAGAGGTGTTTCCCTGATATTCTATCTTCAGATGGAAACTTATCTTTGGAGTGAGGTATTTCAAGCTCCCCCTCCAAGCAACCTTTTAACACAGAAAAAATTTTGTTTCCCTTTGTTACTCTTTTTGTACCTATATCAAAAATTCCTTCTTTTATTTTATTCCTTTTACAGATCAAGCCAAAAACCAAACCTGATAAATAAGCTGCAGATAAATTCTTTTTTGAGCCATTCCAGCCAAAATCTGACAATTTCTTTGAGTTATATGAGACTTTTGTTTTATCTGACCCATTAAATTCTACAAGTTGTAAATTTATATAATTATTTGTGGTTCTCACAACAACTCTTGGTTTTCCTGATTTTAGGAGAGTTAACCTTAACTTATACTCTGTTTTAGATTCTCTTCTTCTCTTTAAAGGTAAAATCTTTCCTCTTTTCATTTATTTAATTAATTTAAATTTTAAGTTTCAAAGAGTATTAAAATACGCCTTGGCCGGGATTTGAATACCCAGTTGTTTTTTGTAAAGAAAAAAACTCACCCGGGTCACTGGCTTGACAGGCCAGTATCCTAAACCACTAGACTACCAAGGCATAATTTAACTAAAATCTTAATAATTCTATGGGCCCGTAGCTCAGTCTGGTAGAGCAACTGGCTCTTAACCAGTAGGTCGCGCGTGGAGCTTCTCAGTTTTACTCTCAAAATAGAACCTACCAAGCCTTTTCCTATTAACCTTCCCTTTTTTTATGAAGCAAATAAGGGCACCACCGGGGGGAAGGGTGAATTCTGTTTGAAGTTTCCGCGAATTCGAATCGCGCCGGGCTCATTTAGACTTATTTAAAGTTTTTTATATACCTATTTATAAAATGGACGCTATAAAAACTCTGAAAAAATTTGAGTATTGGGATGTTATTCTTACAGTGATTGCAGTATTTGTTCTTTATCAACTTTTGGGTGTTGCTCTTGGAACTTCACACCCAATAGATGTTGTTGTTTCTGAGTCAATGCTTCCAAATATGAAACCTGGAGACTTAATTGTTTGTATGGAAGGGCAACCAGAAATAAATGATGTTGTGATTTACTCAGGAATAAAAAAATATCCAATAATTCATAGAGTAATTGGAACAAATGATAGTTACTGTAGGAAAGACAATCCCTGGAAAATAAAAATTGAAAATGGAACTTGTTATACTATTAAAGGAGATAATAATAATGCTAAAGATCCTCCTGTAAGTGAAGAACAAATTATGTGCGTTGTAAAAGCAAGAATCCCTTATTTAGGATATCCCAGATATATTATATTTAAAGTTTTTGGTATATAAAAATGGAGTTCTGTAAAAAATGTGGTGGAATTTTAGTTCCAAAAAAAACAAGAACCGGTGTAGTATTTGTGTGTAGAAACTGTGGTAAAAAATATAATAAAGGCGAATATATTAAAGTTACCGAAAAAGTTCAGAGAGAAAATAATATAAAGATTATTGAGCAAAAGAAAGAAAATTTACCTACTACTGAAACTCAATGCCCAAAATGCGGAAATAAAGAAGCATTTTGGTGGCTTCAACAGACGAGGGGTATGGATGAACCTCCAACAAGATTTTACAAATGCACCAGGTGTGGGCATACCTGGAGGGAATATTCTTAAGTTTATCTGAGAAGTGAAGAATCTATAAAAAGTAAAAATTAATAAAAAATTATATGAATTTCATCAAGTCAACTAACCGGCAAGAGTAGCCCCATTCATTGTCATACCAGCCAAGAATTTTTACTTGTTTCCCAACTACTTTTGTTGATAAAGCATCAAAGATACAGGATGCTGGATTTCCAACAATATCTACACTAACCAAAGGTTCTTCTGTGTATTCAAGTATTCCTTTCAATTTTTCTGATGCTTCTCTAAATTTTTTGTTTACTTCTTCTACTGTTACTTCTTTCTTTAGATTAACAACTAAATCTGTTATTGAGCCATCTGCAACAGGAGCTCTAATTGCAATTCCATCCATTTTACCTTTCGTCTCTGGAATTACTTCACCAATAGCTTTTGCTGCTCCTGTTGTTGTAGGAATCAACGATAAAGCACAGGCTCTTGCTCTTCTCAAATCTTTTTGAGGCAAGTCTAATATCTTTTGGCCATTTGTGTAAGCATGTACTGTTGTCATAAAACCCTGGTCAATTCCGAAATTGTCATTTAAAACCTTCACCATCGGGGCCAAACAGTTTGTTGTACAACTTGCCATAGAAATTATTGAATCTTCGCTATTGCTTTTATCAAAAGAATTTTCATTTACACCAAGAACAATCTGTTTTATATACTGGTCTCCCTTTGGTGGCGCAGAGATAATAACTCTTTTTGCTCCTGCTACTATGTGCTTACCTGCATTTATCCTATCCCTGAACAAACCTGTTGATTCAAGAACAATATCAACTCCCAAATTTTTCCAGGGTAAATTTGCAGGATCTTTTTCAGCAATTATTTTAATCTCTTTCCCATCAACAAATATAGAATTTTCCCCTGCTTCAATTTTGTTTCCCAAAATCCCATGAACAGAATCATATTTTAAAAGATGTGCCAATGTTTTTGCATCAGTTAAATCATTTATTGCAACAATCTCGAATTTTTCCTGAAATTCTTTATCCTTCAATGAAGCCCTGAAAAAATTTCTTCCTATCCTTCCAAAACCATTTATTGCTACCTTCATAATATATAATAAAATATATTTATGGAGATAAACAAAATTTTGTATCAGATTTACAAAAAAAGAGAAAAAGAAGTGCATAAATATGATTTTGGCTCCCTACTTGTAATTGGAGGCTCAAAAATTTATTCAGGCTCGCCGGCGTTCAATGCTTTGGCTGCTTTGAGAAGTGGGGTTGACTTGGTTGAAATTGCTGCTCCTGAGAGGGCAGCAGATATTATAGCTGGTTTTTCACCGGATTTAATTACACATCCTTTAAATGGGAACTTTCTCAGAAGAGGAGAACTAAAACAGATTTATAAAATTTCAAAAAACAAGAGAGGTGTTGTTATTGGAGGAGGTCTCGGCAGGGAAAAAGAAAGTTTCAAAGCTGTTCAGCTGTTTTTGAAGAAAACAGAATTACCTTGCGTTGTAGATGCAGATGGAATACATGCAATTGTAAAGAAAAAAGATGTTCTAAAAAATAATTTTGTTTTAACACCTCATCCACAGGAATTTTATGTTTTGAGTGGGGAGAAAGTTTCAAAGGATTTGAATGAAAGACAAAAACAAGTGAAAAGAGTTGCAAAAGAATTGGAAACCATAATTTTGTTAAAAGGTAATACAGACATAATTTCTGATGGAAACCAGAGTTATTTAAACAAAACTGGTACACCCTATATGACAAAAGGGGGAACAGGAGATACTCTTGCAGGAATTATAGGGGCTTTATTTGCAAGAAAAGTTAAACCTTTTGAGGCAGCCTGCTGTGCAGCTTATATTAACGGGAAAGCAGGAGAAATTGCAGGGAGAAAATTTGGTGAAGGCTTACTTGCTTCGGATTTGCTGGAGGAGATTCCTAAAGTGATTAATTATTAACTTTTTTATATAACCCACAGTACTTCTGGATAGGACAAACTTTACAATTTGGTTTTATTGGCTTGCAAATTTCTTTTCCAAAGAATATAAATAATTGGTTTATAATATCTCTTTCCTCTCCTTCTAAATATCTCTCCAATTCTACTCTTATTTTTTCTGGACTTAAATTTTTTTCAACCAATCCAACTCTTTTCGAAATCCTTGCAACATGTGTATCCACAGGAATAGTGTTTTTGTTAAACCCAAAAAGCAAAACGCAGGAGGCTGTTTTATCTCCAACAAAAGGAAGTTTTTTCAGTTCTTCTAAATTGTTAGGAACTTTTCCCCTATATTTTTCAACCAAAATTTTTGAAAGTTCTTTCAACCCCTCAGTTTTCTGTTTGTAAAATCCAACAGGATAAATTAATTTTTCTATTTCCGGGAATTTTAAAGAAGCTATTTTTTTTGGAGTATCTGCTTTTTCAAATAATCTTTTGGAAGCTGAATCTGTAATTTCATCTTTTGTTCTTTGGGATAAAATCGTACCTAGTAAAACTTTAAAAGGTTTATCCCTTTTTACCTTTATTTTGTATCTCTTTTTCAGAATCTTAATAATAGTTCTTATTTTCTTCTTATCCATAAATTTTATGAGATATTTTATTGCAATAAATCTTCCTGAGAATACCAGGAAAAAAATTTTAGAGATAACCAGAGATTTTCCGGAAAAAGGAATCAAGAAAATTAGGGGACCAAACCTACACCTAACTCTGAAATTTCTTGGTGAATTGGATGAAAATAAAGTGGATAAAATAAAACAGGTTCTAGATAAAATTAATTACAATAAATTTGATGTTTCGCTCAAAGACTTTGGATTTTTTCCAGGTGATAATTTTGTTAAAGTTGTGTGGATTGGTGTTGAAAAAGGAAAAGAAGAACTTATTGAATTACAGAAACAGATTGATTTAGAATTAAAGAATTTGGGTTTTAAACCAGAGACAAATTTTGAGCCACACCTAACAATTGCCAGGGTGAATTTTTTGGAAAACAAGAAAGAGTTTTTGGAGAAAATAAGAGAACTAAAATTTGAAGATAATTTTTCTGTTTCAAACTTTGATTTAATGCAGAGTTTTTTAAAACCAGAGGGACCTGTTTATAGGGAAATATTGAATGTTGGATTAGAGTAATTTAAAACTTTGAAGACAATTATGGATTCAAAATTAAGAGAAAAAATTATAAATAAATGGGCCAATGATTTACCTTTAAATGAAAAAATTATAAAATTGTTCGAAAAAGTCAGAGACATCCCTTACGGAGATATTGGGTCAAGAAATCCTAAAGATGTTTATGAGAATAATAAAGGTACCTGCTCTGGAAAACATGAACTTCTAAAAGAATTATATGAAGAATTAGGAATAAAAGTTAAAGGTTTTATTGCCATACATAAATTTAATGATTTAAAAATTGATTTTCCACCAGGAATTAAAGAAATCCTTGATAGAACTGAAATTATTGACCCCCACAATTTTTTAAAAATTCTAGTTGATGGGAAATGGATTATAGTAGATGCAACATGGGATAAGCCACTAAAAAAGTTAGGATTTGTTGTAAATGAAAACTGGGATGGAAAATCTGAAATGAAAACTTGTGTTGTCCCTCTAGAAATCTTTGAAAGTAAAAATCCCATAGAATGGAAGAAACAAAGAATACAGGAACTTCCAGAACAGATTCAGAAAGATAGAAAACTTTTTCTAAAAAAATTAACAGAATTTTTAGACAAAACCCGGAAATTATAATTCCCCAGCTAAAACTTTGTGACTTCCTCTCCCTGAATAAATTCAGGAGCTTCCTTAACCAAAACACTGTTTTGAATACAGAAGACTGGCGAGGTTCTAAAGTCGCTAACAAAACATACCGTAGCAGAGGTTTTGGTCTGACACGCTTTAGTTTAGGGCTGAGTCACCTTTTTCAGACGCCTTATTTCACTATTGTAGGGTCAGCAACCCCGTCTTCCAAGATATACCCAGAAGACAATACAGGACATGTCCGTCCATATTTAATTATGTTTTTAAACTATTTAAGGGCAATTGAGCTACACGATTGAAATAAGGAGTTTTCTTGCCTTTGGTTAAGTATAAAACAAATTTATTTCTTATTTAAATAATTAAGTATTATATTATGGTTGAAATGGATCTCCCTTCACAGATGGGTTATGATCGGGCAGCAGTTATATTTTCTCCTGAAGGAAGAATTTATCAGGTTGAATATGCTTCGCAGGCGGTTAAACTTGGAAAAACTACTGTTGGTATTGTCTTTAAAGGGGGTGTTGTTCTTGCAGCTTATTCCCCAATAAGTACTCTGCAATTATATTCAAAATTTGGTAAAGTCTCAAAAATTGACGAGCATCTTGGAGCAGTTGCATGTGGTCACAGAGGAGATTCAAGAATTTTGATAGGTTTCTTAAGAGTTCAGGCTCAGATAAACAAACTAACTTATGGTGAGCCAATAGATGTTTTTGTTCTTGCCAAAAAAATTGCTGATAGAATGCAGTTGTTTACCCAGATGGGTGGAGTAAGACCTTATGGAGTATCTATTTTGTTAGGTGGTGTTAATAAGGAAAGTACTCTATATGAAATAACTCCTTCAGGAACATTATCCAAATGGAAAGCAAAAACTATGGGTAGAGGAGAAAAAGAAGCACAATATTACCTGGAAAAAAATTATAAAGATAATCTTAATGAAGAAAATGCAAAAAAATTAGCAGTTGCGGCAATCGAACATGGAGAAAAGAAGTTTGGGAAGTTTGACAAAAAAGCAATTGAACTTTCGGTTGCGAAGAAATAATTGAGAATTTCAAAAAAATACAGAGTTATATTTAAAGATAAGTAGTTTTATGGTATTTAGAAAATTAGGAAACTACAAAATATTTTTACTCTCAAATTCAAGTTTATGTTTTGCAATGGGTTTATTCTTTCCTTTTTGGGTAATATTTTTACAGAATTTTGGCGGGGGTATGGAACAATTTGGGTTCGCAGTTGGTCTAATGAGTTTTGCTTCAGCAGTAACAGCCTATTTTACAGGGAAATATTCTGACAAGTTAGGTAGAAAATTATTCCTGATTATTGGTGGATTTATTTTGGCTTGTGTTGTGCTCACATACACATTGATTACTTCTTTGGTACATCTCTATATTTTACAAATTATAATGGGAATTACAAATTCTATACAAATGACAATGGAGACCACATTTTTAGGTGATATAACTAAAAAAGTTTCAAGAGGCTTGAACATAGGAAAATATCAGGCAATAACAGGAATTGCTGCTGCAATAGCAATGATGGGTGGCGGGTTTGTAGTTGGACAGGCGGGTTTTGAAATAATTTTTTATGTTGTTGCTTTAATGATTTTTGTTTCTACATTGGCTTTGTTTTATATAAAGGAATAGATCTATTTCCCAAATTTCTCAACCTCAGAGATAAACTCTTCTTTAAAAACACTTAATTTCTTTTTTTCTATTTTTGCTCCAGCAGCTTTTCTGTGTCCTCCCCCGTCTCCACCGCAGAGTCCTGCAATTTTCTTAACAATTTTTCCAAGATTTATTCCTGTGTTTGTTCTTGTGCTAATATTGTAAGAATCTTCAAATGCTGAATAAGAAACAACAATTATATTTTTATTTTTCTCCAGAATATGACTTGCAACAATTGATTTTATATTGTAGGGAGAAATTACTTCAACAAAAATTATATTTCCTTCTCTCTCTATTTTATTTTTTGATTTTGAAATTTCGTTTTGTATTGTATCATAACATTCTTTGAAGTATGGCTCCTGAATAACCTCATTGCTTGATTTTGCTTCTAGTAATATCTTTAATATCTCTTCGTATCCCCCTTCTTGTTCCACGAGAGTAGCAGAGAAAATATAATCTGAAATTAAATCCAATTCCTCTTTATTTTCAAAACTGTCAACAAATTTTCTGCAAAGTTCAGAATTTTCATCTCCTTTATCTCCAATCACACCAACAGCAGCAATCCATTTTACTTCTTCCATATTCTCCAGTTCTGAACACACTTCATACACAAGATAAGAAGCAGGGATATAACTTTTCTCATCGGTTTCTACTGGATTATAAAAAGATATCCCTGGTTTTTTACTAAACTGGTGGTGGTCTATTATTAAACTATTCTCTGACGCAAATTTCAGGGCATTATCTGTATTTATATCAAGAAAAATCATTGTTCTGCTTTTATCCAATTTTTCTATTGGTACTTTTGTCACTTCATGTTCCTCTCTTATTCCCCTCTTTTTTAGAAAATTTAGCATTATTGCAAGAGAGCAAATTCCATCAACATCATTATGAGAAATTATTTTAACTTCCCCCCTTAGATTTTTAAGAAATTTTACTGCTTCCCCTCTCATTTTTCCTCTTCCAAGATTCCTTTCAATAGTTCTTTCAGGTAAGCATCTGTGTAGGCATCTATAGAATCAGCAAAATGCACAATCATTGCTTCCAAAATCAGGCTATCAGGTTTTAGATGATTCAAAACTATATGTACAACTTCCTCGGGGAAATTTCTTGCATACAATTCACAACCAATTAACTCTTCATGAGGTATCAATTTTCTAACAATTTCATAACTTCTTCCTTTTTTTCTGAAATCAAACACCCTCATCAAATCATGCAATAGGGCTCCTGCAATCACATAATCCTTGTTTATTTCGCAATATTTCTGTGTAACAAAATCTGCAATTTTTATTGCAAGTTCTGTAACATTTTTTGTGTGTATTACCAAACCTCCTTCTTCCATATGGTGCTCAAAACCTTTGTATCCTGCAGGGCTCTCTTCCAGTTTTAAAGGTTTATAACCCAAATTTTTATTACTTAATTTAATTTCTTTAAGCAGTTTTTTGGTCTTATCTCTTAATTCTTTATCTCCAATTTCATCAGCCAATTTAAGTAACTCTTTCATAAAGTAATTTTTAATAAACTTAAATATGGGCTTGTAGCTCAGTTTGGTTAGAGTGCCGGTCTTATAAGCCGGAGGTCAGGAGTGAATTTTACTTTCTTAAAAAGAAAAAGATCCCTGAATTCAAATCTCCCCAAGCCCATTCAATTAAAATATAAATTATGAAGTTGTTAGAAATGATCCTTATCAGTCAAAACTTTGAGATAATTTATCCAAATATTAATATTTATTGGATTAAAAAAATGGATGTTTTAGAAAGAAGTATGAAAATATAAATGTTAAGTTATGGGCGAGTAGTTCAGTTAAGGCTTTTATTGGGTGCATCGGTTAAAAAGGTAGAAGTTAAAACCTGTGGTTAAATTGTGTAAAATAAGTTTGCAAAAAAGGTCTTGGAGCAATTGGTAGAATGCCGCCTTGGCATGGCGGAGGCCAGGGGTTCAAAGTCAGCCTTTAAAAAGCAACCCTTTTCGGTGCAGTAAATGAAAAGGTCTGCACCCCAAATATGAAATGGGTTAGCAAGGGCCAACTCGCAAGGATGTTGGTTATCAAAAGGTTCTGGAAATCCCCTCTCGTCCATAGAAACTTCAAAAGCTTCGCTCCAAAAAACTTTTATTAGTTAAAAAGGTTGAGCAAAAAAGTTTAAGAAAAAATTGGTTTTTGAAAATTCTATATAGTTTATTGCTGCTATAGATTTTCTTTTTTAGTATTCTTTCCAATATAAAGGAAATTTTAGATGTAACCTACATTTGCAAAATTTTCTTGGAATTTAGATAATAATAAGCTGAAAATATAGGAAAAAATAAAAACCCTTTGTTTCTGAGCAATTTTTCTGTAGATTTACTAAAGGTTGATGTATCAAAGAAGATAATTCATATAAAATATCTTATTTTATTAGTTATGGACCAGTAGCTTAGTCTGGTTAAAGCGCCACGCTGATAACGTGGAGATCACAAGTTCAAAATAGAGGCTTTCTTTTTTATTTGAGGTTTTTAGTAAAGCGACAAAAAAGTAAATAAAAGTCTCTCTGAAAATCTTGTCTGGTCCAGATACATTTTTATTTTAGTTTTTTAATTATGGAATTCAAAAAAATTCAGGAATTTATTGAAAAAAATAATATTCAACCAAGTGATTGTACTATGCATACTAATAGAAATTTGGAGAATAATGGTAAAATAAGGGTTCTGGTTTTAAAGGGTGAAAGTGATGCTTGGGTGGAATATATCTGTCCGAAATGTGAGCATTATGGATATACCAAAAAAACCTGGAAAAGACCTTTTTCAATTAAATGCGAAAATTGTGGAAAACTGATAAGAGTTCAGAAAATGAGAACTCTTAATAAAAAGGATACTAAAATCTCTTACGGTTTATAAATATAATCTTTCTTTCCTATCTTTTAGGAAGTCTACAACATCTTTATAAGCCTGGCCTTTTACCTTATATTCTTTCTCTCGATTTTCTATAAATTTTTCTATATTAATATGTGCAACTACACTGGAGTAGAATTTATATTCCTCATTCAAATCTATCCAAACTTCTTCTGCCACATCTTCAATTAATCCTTTTTTTATTTCTTTAGTAGAAACCCCTTTATAAACCAATTCTGCGATTTCTCTTTTATAATTATCATCTAAATCAAAACCATATTCTATAAGTTCCTTATCTATTTTCTCCAAATCAATTCCTTCCTTATTGGACATAATTTATTAATAAAATATACTTATAATTACTTATTTGACTAATTCCTTACAGATATCTTCAAAAACTTTTTGTATTAACTGTTCCCCATCAATGACAATTAATTTTTGTTTATAATAGTCTAACAACACCTCTGTCTGTTTCCTGAAAATGTTAAATCTTGTTCTAATAACTTCTTCCCTATCATCTTCCCTCTGTATTAACTCTCCTCCACACTCACATTTTCCTTCTTCTTTAGGGGGATTTGTTATCAGATTATAATTTCTTCCACATCTAGAACATATTCTCCTATTTGTAATCCTGTTTATAATTTCTTCTTCACTGACCTTAAGATAAATTACTTTATCAAGTTTTTTGTTTCTTTTTGTTAAAAAATTCTTAAGAGTTTCTGCCTGACTTATATTTCTTGGATAACCTTCCAAAATGAAATTTTCTGTATCTCCAATTTCTTCAAAGATAAGTTTTGCAACTAATTCATCTGGAACCAGTCTACCACTCGCAATATATTTTCTTACTTCACTATTTCCAATTTTCCTGAATAAATCTCCTGGCGAGGGAATAAGCTTTAAATTAAATTTCCTGGCAATTTTTTCTATTTGAGACCCTTTCCCCGAACCAGGAGGTCCGAGAATTAGCAGTATCATTTTTGAGCTTTCTTGATTGCTAAAGCAATATCCCCTGTTTCTTTTAAAAGTTCCTCTGCTTTTTCTTTTGGAACTCCTGTTTTCTGAACTATTAATTCAATATCCTCTTCTTTAACACCTTCCTTTTCAAGAATATCACCTGAAATCTGAAAAGTCTCCTGTCCCTTCATCTTTATTTTTGAAACTTGCGGATTTTTTATCACAATATCTTTTTCTTCAGTTTTAATAATAACTTCTGTAGCAGGTACACTCTCCATCTGCATACCCATCTTCTTCGCAATTTTTTCCATCTGCTTTGGATCTATATTTGGTAACATAATTATTATTTAAGTTTTTTATTTAGTAGTTTGAATTTGTTGTAGAAATTATTGTCTTCTAATCTATCGGTGAAAAGAAAAAAATATAACAAATACTAAAATCTTTCTTCAATTAGGCTTCAAAAATTTTTATAATTCCCTCCCTTATTCATTTTCCAAATTACTCTTAAAATCAAGCAGGGTTTTTTTCTGGAATTCACAGATTTGTTTGCACCCTTTTTTTGCCAATTCCATTAACTTTCCAAATTCCTCCTTTTTCAAAATTCCATCCATCTGTAATAGAAGAATTTCGTCTGTCAAAGGTAAGTAAGCAATTGGTAAATCAACTTCTCCTTCTGTATCTTCTTTTCCTGCAACATCCAAAACTAAAGTGTTTTCTATTTTTCCTGCAGAACAACTTGCAACAAGGTCTTTCATTGGAATTCCAGCCAAGGATAAAGCAAGAGATGCGGCATTTATTGCAGCGCATCTTGTACTTGCGTCAGCAGACAAAATATCAATATTAACAGTTATTTTTGTTTTCGGGAAATCTTCTAAAAGAATTACATTTTCAAGAACCCTGTTTATTACAGATGATATTTCTGTGCTTCTCCTTGAGAAACCTGGCCTGTTTCTTTCATCTGTTGAAAAAGGTAACATATGATACTTAACTTCAAGCACTGCCTTGTTATTATCTTCAAGAAATCTTGGGAAAACTTCCATTGGCCCATATACAGTTGCCACTGCAATTGTGTTTCCAACGCTAAACATTGCAGAACCTTTTGTACTCTTACTTATATTTAGTTCAGCTCTTAGTTTCCTCAACTCATCTGTTTTTCTATTATCTTCTCTTTTTCCATCTACGATTAATTTAGTTTTTTCCATATTGTTCTAATTCTTCATCTATTAATTTAGTGACTCTATCTGTTAATCCAGATATATGAGCTTCTTTATCTATTTTCTGAATAATTCTTATTACAAGTTCTGTCTTATCACCATTTATCCATATTATCCCATTTTGTCCAATTAAAACCTGACAGTTTGTCTTATTCTGAATTGTTTTAATCATGCTGCCACCTTTTCCAACAACTCTCGGAACCTTTGAAGGATAGATATAAGCAATTCTGCCACCTTTCAAAACCTTTGCTTCTCTGGATTTCATAGATAATTTTACTCTATCTGATACTTCTGAAACTTCTGAGTAGAGCCATAGGCCTGGTTTGTAAATTTTCATTAACTGCTCCTGTGTTGTGTTATATGTTGGAATACCACTCAAATATAGATAAGCGGGATTTGGTGCTTCTATCTCAATAACAAAAAAGGGATAATTAAACTCTTTGATTTTCCCAATTATTTTATCTTCTCTCCCCGGTTTATAACTCTGAGTAAATGGAATTACTGTTAACTTGTAATCTGATTTTTTCAAAATCCCAAAAAATTTAGAATAAGTCTTTTTGTTCAAAATATAGACTCCTTCCCCCCTTTTCTCTGATGTTGCAAGTAAACTTCCTGGGGTAACAGTAACATAACCCTGTTTTTTTTCCATAGAATTTCTTGTTTTTAAGTAATAAAGAGGGATCGAGATATATTCCTTTAGAGGAACATTTAAAATCCATAATTAAAAGAAGAAATATATCCTCCTATTTGGGACCGAAATACATTCCTTTAGAGGAATATTTAAAAGGAAAGTAAGAATCCTTAGAAACCTAAATACAAAAGTTCAATACTTAGAAGTGACTTCCTCTCCCTGAATTTAGGGGCTTCCTTAACCAAAACACCGTTTTGAATACAGAAGGCTAACGAGGTTCTAAAGTCGCTAACAAAACTTACCGTAGCAGAGGTTTTGGTCTAACACGCTTTAGTTTAGGGCTGAGTCACCTTTTTCAGACGCCGTTTCACTATTGTAGGGTCAGCAACCCCGTCTTCCAAGATATACCCAGAAGACAATACAGGACATGTCCGTCCATATTTAATTATGTTTTTAAACTATTTAAGGGGCAATTCATCTCCCCTCATTAAAATCAGGAATTTCTTGCCTTTGGTTAAGTATAAATCTCTTAAAATAAGCCTATCCAACTAGCAGCAGAAGCGCCAAGGTAAATAAAAATATAAGAATTTAGAAGATTGGAACCAAAATTAATTAAGATAAAATATAAGATATTAAATCTAAATAAGCCACAAAGTAGGGCAAGCAGGTTAAATGGCAAAATTGGGAATAGAGCAAATAAGACAACAAGAAGGATACCCCATTTATTCCACCACTCTGAGATGTCTTTATAAACTTCATTTCCAATTTTCTTTTTGACATAGTGGGTTCCAAATTCATAGGCAAGAAAATAATTTATACAGATACCGAGAGTATACCCAACGGATGTGATAATAACTACAGGAATTTTTGGGAAACCCAATGCACCAGCTGTTGCAACTATTGCAGGGCTTCCTACAGGGAAAAAGGTCCCGCCCAATAAAGTAATTATAAAAATCCCAAAATATCCATAACTCAAGAGATTAGAAATATCAACAGTAGATAAGAGACCTGCAGGCAAATATATTTTTGCCAAAATCAATAAGAAAACTAAAGTAAGTATAAAAGCTATAGTAGTTATAATCAGGGTTCTAAATAACTTTTTTGTTTCTTCATATTTTACATAGTTTGTGTAGAAATATTCAAGAACCATAAAGAATTATAATCTTTTAAAATTATGTATCAAGAACTAATTCACCTATTTGAGAAACTTGGAATAAGATTTTTTGGAAGAGTACTACAGCCTTTAAAGGAGCTTGTTGAGAAATCAAATTTACCAATTATTTATGAAAAATATGTAGGAAAATTATTTTTTTATTGTTTCTTATCTTTTGATATTTTTCTTGTGTATTTTCTTTACCTGTTTTTAATTTTCTGGAGATTTAATTTTGTAATCTCTATAGTTAGTTCAATAATATTAACAATAACCTTAACTAGTTCAATTGCAACTATTTTTTATCTTTATCCTTTTTATAAATATAAAAATCAACTTGAAAGTATTGAGAAAAATATGCCTTTGGGAATATCTTATATGAGTATTATCTCCAAAAGTGGAGTTCCACCTGAGAGAATGTTTAAATATCTTGCTGAAGAAAAGGAGTTTGGAGAGTTTAGTAAGGAGTGCGAGAGGGTTTACAAACATATTTATTTGGTTGGGAAAGATATTATTTCCAGTGTAAGAGTGGTTGCTTCAAGAACTCCATCAGAGAAATTTAAAAACTTTCTTTTGGGTTTTCTTTCAACAATTTTATCTGGAGGAAATATAAACTTGTATTTAGAGGAGGAATCAAAGAAAGGTATTAATGTCTATAAAGAGAGACAAAGGAGATATACTTCAATGATGGGTTTTTTGTCAGATATTTATATTGTTGCTCTATTAATTGCTCCTCTTGTGTTGATAATTATTTTTACAGCATTTTCTTTAATTAGTCCAACCTTCTTTTCCTTTGAAATAATGTTCCTAATAAAACTAGTAACTTATGTTTTTGTTCCTCTGGCTGGGCTAATATTTTTGATTGTTCTTAATAAGGTAAAAATATGATAAATCCAATTATTTTTGTTTTATCTATTGTTTTAATAAGTATAAGTATTCTTATTTACTATAATTACAAAAAAAGAGTAGGAGTTATAAAATTTTTTCCGAGATTTTTTCAGGAAATTTATAATAATACCTCAAGCGGAATGTCATTAGTTGAAGCGGTAAGAAAAAGTAAAGATGCAGACTATGGAAGTCTGACACCATTAATAAGAAATATGTGTTTGCAGATAGAATGGGGGGTGCCCTTTCAGGTTGCTTTAGAAAATTTTGGAAACAGGGTAAATAACAAGTTTATTAAAAAAGTTATCACATTGACAGAAAAAGTAGCAGAGTTTAGTACAGATGTTGGAAAAAGCATGAAAGAGATAAATGAATATATATTTTTAACAAAAAAACTTGAGAGTAAAAGAAGCACAGAACTGTTTCCACAACTGATTTCTTTGTACTTTGTTTTCTTTGTATTTTTAGGGATTATTTTCGTAATTTTCACTTTTTTTATCCCTTCTTTTGGGACAGTAGAAGTTTTGGAATATAAGATTTTGTTTCAGCATATTATAGTTATAGAAGCCATTTTGTCAGGTATTGTTATAGGAAAAATAACTGAAAGCTCATATCTTGCTGGTTTAAAGCATTTAATGGTATTATTGCTCGTATCTACTATATTTTTGTTTATTTTCCTTTAGTATTATTTAAATATAATATGTTATATATTATGGTTCTGGTTAAATATAAAGTTGGTTGTCCCTTTTGCAAGACTTTGCATAAAGGAGAAATAGAAATGGAGTACAGAAAGGATAGAAATTTTAATGTTAGAAAAAACAATAAAAACATTCATATGTGTGATAATAAAACTTGTGGTAAGGACTTTGCTGTTGAAGTAGACTCCTATGGAACTGTTATAGCGAGACCTACAAAAAAAGCAGAGAAAGAAGGAGTACTTCCCTGGGAAAATTTACTGGAAGGTAAAATAACTGAAGTTGTTGAAAATTAATTTTTTTACCTATCTTTATATTTTTGTTTACAAATTTATGAAATCTATTGGTTTAGATGTGGAATTTCCAAGAGAAAAATGTAGTAGTAGGGATTGTCCATTTCATGGAAACCTGAAAATAAGGGGGAGAACCTTGAGGGGGAAAGTTGTTTCCTTAGACCCAGAAAATACAGCTATAATTGAGAGAAGATACTTGAAATTTGTTCCAAAATATGAAAGATATGAGAGGAGGAAGAAAAAACTAAGCGTTCATAAACCGGACTGCATTAAACTGAGAGAAGGAGATACGGTTATGGTTATAGAATGCAGGCCAATTTCCAAGACAAAAAGACATGTTGTGGTAAAAAGCTTTAAATAATTTTTTATTTAATTATGGTAAATAAAACTGAAGAAGGACTCGTAGATAATTATAGTGGTATTTTAGGAGAGTGGGAGAAAGACGAAATTAATTCTTATCTCATAGATGCCGAAGCTCGTCATGCATATAATTCCATTGGACATGATACTGGGCAAACTGATTTTAATAAGTTTGTGGAAGCATATAAAGAAATTTCTTTCAGGCATAGAATTAGGAGTTTGTTAGTAGGAGGGATAAAAACAGGATTACTTGAAAAGGAGGAAGTAAAAAAAGTGTTTGATTTTGCAGATTATAGAAACAGGATTAATAGGGCTGTGGGACAAAAATAAAATCTACTCCTTTATAATGAGATAAACTTCCTTTCCAAGGAATTCTTTTGGGCAATCCACTTTTGCCCCTGTTCCAAAAGGCGTGACCCTTTTTATCAAAAATCCAACCACACCTCTAACCGTAATTTCTGTCTGCTTCTCTATCTCAATCTTTCTCATAATATGTATATTCTTTATATATATTAAAGATATATTATGATAAGAAGCAAAGATGTCCGTAAGAAGGTGAGAGAAATAGATGTGGAGATAAAAAGTGTAAGGTTGGATAAATATTACAGCTTTTCCTCTTGTGTGGATAAATTTGGAAAGGCTAAAGTCTATGTTATACCCAGAAAGAACGCAACTATGAAAGGCTCATTTGAATGGAAAAGAACTATGATAAGGTTTGTTAAAGATACCTTCTCTTATCTGGAGCAATACTATCTGAGAAATAATTCTGAGTCAGAGTTTTCTGTGGATAAAAGAGGATTCGGATGGAAAGTGAAACAAAGAAGAGAAGATAGGATAGATTGTGCTATAAACTGTGTTAATGTCTGGCATAATCTGTTAAACCTGTATGCAGGTTAATTCTGTCCCACAGCCGATTAATAGAGAAATCAATTATGACAATCGTTGTAAGATATTTAATGAACTTAAAGAGGAAGCACAGAACCATCTCTCAAATTAGTTCACAAGTTCTTCGAAAGTTCCTCCAACCGCTTAATTCTTTCTTCAGTTGAAGGATGAGTTGAAAATAATTTTGATATTGCATCTGCTTTGAAAGGATTTACAATAAACAGGTGAGAGGTTGCAGCGTTTCCTTTTACTGGGTTTGATTTTACAAAACTTTCTATTTTTTTTAAAGCCTTTGCCAAACCAGTTGGGTTTTTCGTTATAATCCCTGCTGAATAATCTGCCCCATATTCTCTTGTTCTTGAAATTGCTAATTGAACTATCATAGCCCCAACAGGAGCTAAAATTAGAAGGGGGATAAACATTAAACTGTTTCTGTCAGAATCCCCCATAAACAAACTCCACCAGGCAATATTTGCGAGAAAAGAAATTGCTCCTCCTATTGTTGCAGCCATTGTTGAAATTAGTATATCATGATTTTTTATGTGTGAGAATTCATGAGCAAGGACTCCTTCAATTTCTTCTTTGTCTAGATTATTGATTAAACCCTTTGTAACCACAACAGCACTATTCTTCTCATTTCTTCCTGTTGCAAAAGCATTTGGAATAGAAGTCTCTATTGAATATAACTTTGGTTTAGGAATCTTTGCTTTTTTAGCGAGTTTGGATACAATTTCTTTTATCTCTTTACTTTTTAATTGCTTTGCCCTATATATTTTCAGGACAATTTTATCAGAATACCAGTAAGAAAAGAAATTAAGGAAAAACGCAAAAAATAAGGCAATAACTGCTCCAAAAAAACCAGCAACTAGAAATCCTGCTCCAAGGAAAATCCCCGTTAACAAACCCAATAAAAGAGTTGTTTTGATAAGTGCCATAATTACCTAAGTAAAAATTAACTTTTCTTTCAGGAAACTTTAACTACTAAAAATAGACCTACAAATCTCACAATATTCTTTTTCAAGTTCTTCCTCTTTTAAATTCCTTGAAATTATTTTTCCTGCAAGTTCTTCTATTTTTTCTTTTACCTTGAGTTTTCCCCCCAATTCATTTAATTTCTTACCTCTTGCCTGTTTTTTGTAGAGGGCAATACCCCCCTGTGATAAATATAATTTATCGGCAACTTCCTGCTGTGTTAACCCAAAACGAATTAATTTATTTGCTATAATTGCTCTGATTGCTGGCAGGTAATCATTAACAAACTTTTCGCATTTCATAATTATATTTATATTACAGTGTTATACTTTATATTTTTTTCTCAATTCTACAAATTCTTTATGCAACTTCATATGTCCTGCCTGGATACCTTCACTTACAAGGGCAGATAGGGCACTAAGATTGTTTGCTAACCCAACAGAAGCAGTTAAAATTCCCAATTCTCTCGCATTCTCTACTCTCAAAATTTTTAGTGCAAGAGCTGCCTTTTTTGAGTTTGTTGCTCCCCCTACAGTAGCGATTGCCATTGGAATTTCTATTTTTCCCTCTAGAAATTCTTTTTCTTTCCACCATCCTGTAACAGGCTGGTAACCTTTTTTTCCTGCATAAGAATGAACTCCAGCCTCAATAGCCCTCCAGTCATTCCCTGTTGCCAAAGATACAGCATCTATCCCATTCATAACTCCTTTGTTATGTGTTACTGCCCTATAAATATCTACTTTTGCTAAAGCACAAGCATTCAAAATTCCTTCTGCAACTTCTTCTCCTGAAGAATTACCAAGAGCAAGTTTTTCTATTGGAATTTTACACTTAACAGAAACAATCCTCTTATCTGCAAAATTAGAAATTATCCTGAGGGATGGTTTCCCTTTTGTTAGTTCAACCAAGAAAGGTGTTATTGACTCCAGCATTGTGTTTACAATATTTGCACCCATTGCATCTAGAGTATCAACAATTAAGAATAGAACCAGATTTTTCCCTCTCTCTGTATTCACTTCTCTTATTTCCAAATCTTTTGCACCCCCTCCAAGTTCAACAATATGTTTACTAGTTTCATTCGCAATTTTTAAAATCTCAGATTTTTTTGTAATAATGTTTTTTTTAGTCTCTTCAAAATTATTGATATTCAACAGTTGTAGTTCTCCTATCATCTTTGACTCCAAATATTTACCAGCAAAACCTCCTCCTGCTCTAATTAGTTTTGCTCCTCTGGAGGCAGCTGCAACAACTGAAGGTTCTTCAATTTCCATTGGCACAAAATAGTCTTTTCCATTCACCAAGAAATTTGTTGCAATTTTAAATGTCCCAATATTATTTTCCAATTCAAGAAAATCTGGCAATTCTTGATATTTCCTGATCAATTCTAAGTCTACCTTATTCAAATCTGAAAATTCTTTTATAATTTTGATTTTTTCTTCTACTGTCAACTTGCTGAACCCTGCTATCTCCGAACTCTGCATTAATTAATTTATTAAAAAATAAAACTTTGAATACTAATACTTTTATATACTAATATATCTATGAAAATAAAATGTAAACTCTGTGGGAAAGTATTAGAACCTGAAGAGACAGAAGAAAAAATAATACCTTTCAATATAGTAGCTGGTGATGAATCTAGTTTTAAACTGGCTGAGGTGGGAAATAATTTTTTAGTTTTAATGAACCATCTTTTAGTAGACCATCCTGATAAGGCTATGGAAATTTATTCAGATTTAAATTCCAAATTGTCATCAATTTTTGAGATTAAAAAAGAAGATAACTTAGTTTAACTTTACTACCGAGAAGTCTCCTTCCGAAGGAGGATGGGAGATGAGAGGATGGCAGTAAAGGATTTATAGTTATCAATAATATAATTACGATATACAAGCTAGATAAATCATCACATTCTTACATACAATCAGAGTGGATTTAAAATCATAGAGACTGAAAAGAAATTAGATTTGTTATACTTATAATATACTGGATGGAGAAGTCTGCAAGACTTATGAATCTCTTAATTACGTATCATGAAATCAGTTGGAAATCATAGTTTGGTGAGAACTAAACATAATCAAAAACATTTTAAAGAATTAAACGAAGTGATTTATAATGAAACCAAAAATTGGACTCCAAAATTCATAGCTTTGGCTGTTGTTTGTCTTTTAATTGGCATAGGCGCTAGTTTATTAACCTATCATTATATATTCCAACCAGATAGGGCTATCATTTTCTCTATCTTCTTTAATTGAGTTATCTATAATCTTCTTTATTCTATCTCTGTTTTCCTCGTCATCTTTTTTATAAGCTGAGAAAAGGGTTTTATAAAATCTTACAAGGATATCCCTGTCCTTAAAAAATCCCTTGTGTTTATAGAAACTTAATTCTCTAATTTCATCTTTGTCAGCGATAGGTTTTAGTACATTTCTCATCTTTTTCATCATATATTCTCTATTTTTCTGAAGGTCATCCAATAACTTCTTTCCTTTGACAGTAATAGAATAAACCTTTTTTCTTTTATCCTCTTTGGAAGAAATGAAACCTTTTTCTTTAAGGTCTTTTAATAAAGGATAAACATATCCTGGAGAGGGTTTTTTCCCAAAACATTCTATATGTTTCATTAAGTCATATCCTGAAAGACTCTCCTTGCTTAATTCTTTTAGGGTAATTAGTTTTATGTGTGCTTTGAACATTTATTATATTATACCTTGACTTTATTAAATAAATACCCACCTAGAAAAACCATGATTATACAAAAACCTGTAAGAACTGCAAAACTTATCAAAGGATTAATTGCTGGAACAACACCTAAAAAACCATAACGAATCCCTTCCACACCATAGGTTAGGGGGTTGACATAAGCGATAGCTTTTAGGACAGTTGGTGCGTTTGTTAATGGAAAAAGCGCTCCTGACAAAAAGAAAATTGGCATTATAAGAAAGTTCATGATCATTTGAAAGCCGTACATATCTTCCATTCTGGAAGCAATTGCAATTCCTAAAGAACTAAATGAAATACTGATCAGAACCATGAAGGATATGGCAATTAAGAATCCCAAAACACTGGGAAATGATCCTACAATAAATAGCGATAGCACTAAAATGATCATTCCCTCTATAATGGCTGTTGTTGCGCCTCCTAAAGTTTGTCCAATCATAATAGAATTTCTAGAAACTGGGGCAATTAAAGTTTCTTTTAAAAATCCAAAATGACGGTCCCAAATAATCTGTATTCCAGAAAATACCGATGTAAAAAGCACTGCCATGGTGATTATTCCTGGGATCAAAAAAATGATAAAACTATGACCTGTTCCGGGAATTGTTGATACTGAATTTAAACCAAAGCCTAATATCAACAAGAAAAATAAGGGTGTGGCCAGACTTTCAATTATTCTGGACTTGCTTCTGAAATAACGGATAATAGTTCTTAACCATAAAGTATCTACTGCACTGCTCATCCTATCATCATCCTCTTCCTCAAATTATCAATTCCAGAGGCTTCTTGTTCCCTGATGGTCTTTCCTGTGAAATATAAAAATACATCTTCCAAACTAGGCTCATGAATTATGATGTCATCTATTTTCACTTTATTTTTTTCTGCAAGATTTACAATTTCTACAACTCTCTTACTTGCGTTATGAACATTTATCGTAACTGATCCGTCATGGACTCTTACTGATTCACACCATTTACAATCTTTTAATGAATGTGAAAGTTTTTTTTGATCAGTAGTTTTAATTGTAATAACATCTCCCCCTATTTTATTTTTTAAAGATTGAGAAGTATCTAAAGCAATTATTTTACCATGATCAATAATCGCTATCCTATTACAAAGTTTATCTGCTTCATCCATGTAATGGGTTGTGTAAATTATAGTAATCTTTTTTTCTTGATTTAGCTTCTTGATATATTCCCATATCTTATTCCTTGTTTGCGGGTCTAATCCAAGAGTAGGCTCATCTAAAAATAACACTTTTGGTTCATGAAGTAGTCCCCTTGCTATTTCAAGCCTTCTTTTCATCCCTCCCGAGAAAGTCTTTACTAAGCTGTCTTTTCTATCTCCAAGTTCGACAAGTTTCAACAGTGATATTACCTTACTTTTTCTAATCTTTTTTGAAACGCCATACAATCTTCCATGAAAATCCATGTTTTCATATGCGGTTAATTCATCATCTAGAGTAGGATCCTGAAAAACCATGCCAATAGATTTTCGTACATTATCTTTATCTGTTTCTACATCAAAATTGTTAACAAATGATTTTCCTGAAGAGGGAGGTAATAAAGTTGTCAAAATAGAAAGTGTTGTTGTCTTTCCTGCTCCGTTCGGTCCAAGAAGCCCAAATATCTCTCCTTCCTTAACAGTAAAACTTATATCATTTACTGCAACCAATTCTCCGAACTTTTTTGATAATTTTTCTACTTCTATAGTGTCCATATAAACATATCACCTTATGATACATAGGTAAGCGATATCTTTTGTGAAAATTCAACTTTCTCGCTTACGCTCGAACCACATTTTTACTTTCATTATAAGTTTAGTATTAAATTTAACTATTTAAATATTTTTTAAGCGATACTTCTCAATGTTATTTTTAGCGAGGGTAAATTGAATATAACAAAAAGAAACAGAAAGTAAACCAATCGAAAAAAAGAAGGATAGGGACAACCGAATTTACGTCTGTAGGGGTAGGGACCTTTATAGGGTCATGCCCGTAAGTCCTGAAACAGGAAGCTCCTTTCAATAGCTGGGAGTAGTTCACTACTTAACAACCTTAAAATCTCTGAGCAAAACTTCTTTAATATTTGGATTATAAATTGCTGTAGATGGGTGATACAAAGGAATGATTTTTCTATTTCCTGTAAGGTTAGATACCTCAAAAACTTTTCCATGAACCAAACTTATTTTCTCAGGTTTCAAGCCAAATTTTTTAAAAATGTACTGCATAGCAAAGTTTCCTAAAGTAACAATAACAGTTGGTTTTATTATTTTAACTTGTCTATCTAAGTAAGGAGAACACGATTTTATACTTAACCAAAGGCAAGAAACTCCCGATTTTAATGAGGGGAGATGAATTGCCTTACTAAAAGTTTTTTCTAAATATGTATATGCGAAGGGTAGTTAAGTTAAATATTCCTTTAAAACAGGAACTGGTTGAAACTGTATTTGAATATAACAAGATTTGTAATAAACACCTTTCTGAAATAACAAGATTAAGTATAAATGATAACTATTCTAAAAAGAAATTACATAAAAACATATATAATAAGATAAGAAAAGAGCATTCAAAGTTCCCTTCTGCTTTAATCCAGACAGCAAGAGATGTTTCCTGTGAGATGTTTAAAAACAAAGATATTACAAAGTTAAAGAAGATTAAGAAAAACAAGAACTCATCAATAAGATATGATTTGAGAACATCTAAATGTTTTCTTGATTCAGGAGAACTCCAATTAACAACAACACAAAGAAGGAAGAAATATCAATTTACTCTACCCAAATATTTTAGGAAATATAAAGATTGGTTTGTTAAAGGCTGTTCTCTTGGATTTAATAGAAGATATTGTTATGTTAATATTGTTGTAGAAAATGAAATAGAAAATCCAGATTTAGATAACCCAAGAGTTTTAGGAATCGATAGAGGGATTAAAAACATTATTGCTTGTTCAGATGGAAACCTAATGAAGGGCTCTGAACTTATAGCAAAGAAAAGAAATTACACTTACTTAAGAAAACAACTACAGGATGTTGGCACTCCATCCGCAAAAAGAAAGTTAAAGAAAACAAGGATGGCAGAAAGACGGTTCACCTCCAATTATAACCACAACTTAAGTAAGAGAATAGCAGAAATGGACTACGATATATTTGCAATAGAAGACCTGGATATAAAGACAAATCACAAGGCAAATGGTAAAAA
>JAGXOI010000069.1 GCA_023659975.1 Candidatus Aenigmarchaeota archaeon LH_S4 | reverse complement strand
GCTGTGTAATAAAAAGAATTTCATCTGCAGCAGACATTGCTGCTACTCCTTCTCTACCTAAACCGGGAGCACTATCAATCAGGATATTAGAATTTAACTCATCAAGTTTTTCTGGAAGTCTAAAAATATCTACCTCTTCTAAATTATTTAATTCAAGAGAAGCAGGCAAAACCTTAATTCCAGTAGGATGCTCAATAACTGCTTCTTCAATTTTTGCTTTATCAGCTAAGACATGGTTTAAAGTTAGATTGTAATCCAGACCAAGATTTAAGCCAAGATGAGGAGTTGTCAAATTACAATCAACAGTTGTGGTATTAATTCCAATTTCTTTTTGTAGTAAATATCCTAGATTTATTGCAAGAGTTGTTTTTCCTACTCCTCCCTTTCCAGATACAATTGCAATATTTCTTTTTTCTTTTGTAGGCATAATAATACTTTTATTTATTAATAAAGTAAGAACTAATTATATGGATAAAGAGTTTTTAAATGAAGTTGAGAGTGGAAAGGAATTTTATTTAAAAAATGGCAGGATAATTAGAAGCCTTGAAGAACTTGCAAGAGAGATTAAAGAACTTGATATGGAAACATTTTTAGAACATGTAAATGAAGAAAGAAATGATTTTGAAAATTGGGTTAGAGATGTCATTGGTGATGTTGTATTAGCAAAAAGGTTAGAAAAAGTTAAGAGGCAAACCACAATAGGTAAGATTATATCTGGAAGAATTGTTGAATTATCTTTTCTTTAGTCCTGTTTGTCTTTTATTTTCTTATTTCCAGATAAATTAATGGAAGCAAAAATAACAAATCTAGTAGAATTAGTAAACAAACTTCCGAAAAAAGAAAAAGATTTATTTGAAAGATTTTATTCTGTGGAAAGTTCTGTAGCCAATTTAAAAATTCCTAGGGAAATGGAAAAGTTTGTAAAGAATAAATTTGGTTTAGTAGAAAAAGTTGAAAACCAGAGAATTATATCCATTAATAACAATTTTACTGGTGAGGGGAGTGTGTTTAATGAATTGAGAAGTTTGAGACCAATACCAAAATTAAAAGTAAACCTAAAAGAGTTAGAGAAAAAAGATAATTGTTATTTTTGCAATCCGGAAAGTTATACTCCCTCTAATACTTTTGGAAGAATAAAAGGGAAGTATTGTACAACAGCGAGTAATATAGCAGGGTATGATTATTTTCATGGTTTAGTCATTTTTAAAGAACATAATCCTTTAAAAATAAAGAAAGAGTGGTTAAAAGATTATTTTGAGACAGCAGAGAAATGGTTTAAGGAAGTTGAAAAAGTAGATAAAGAAGCAAAAAACATTTTTTTGATCTGGAATTATCTATGGAGGAGTGGGGCATCAATAGTTCATGGTCACCTACAGCTAACAGCATCAAGAATGAAATATGGAAAGATAAAAAAACTTGAGGAAATATCTGGGAACTACAAGAAGAAATTTAAATCAGACTATTTTTCTGATTTATCTAGAGTACACAAAAGTTTGGGTCTTCTTAAAAAAGTAAATAAGACCAATATACTTTTTTATTTAACACCAGTTAAAGAAAAAGAAATTCTCCTTTTTTCAAAAGAAAAAAGATTCCCGGATCTTTCTGATTTAATTTACAAAATTATACAAAATTATTTTCAGTTAGGAGTCCAGTCTTTTAATCTTTCATTATATAAAATAAAAGATTATTGGGTTACTCATTTAGTGGATAGGGGAAATCTGGAAGATAGAAATTCAGATATTGGTACTATGGAATTATATGGAAACTCTGTTATTTCTTTTGACCCTTGTGACATCCTCCACAACCAAAAATCATAGATTTTTGGAAGTGGCTTCCAGCAACTAGTAATGGTTGTGAGACCTAGTTACATATAGTTCCTGCTTCCACGACCCGACTTGCTGACTGGTCAGTAGAGGTCAAATC
>JAGXOI010000068.1 GCA_023659975.1 Candidatus Aenigmarchaeota archaeon LH_S4 | reverse complement strand
TCAGAGTTACATCAAGACCAGGACAGGATGGTTTGGTTAATGGAGTTTTTGTTGAATAATTTTATATTTTATATATAAATAATTTTATATTATGGTAATACAACAAGAGTTGGTTAGTTCAGATTTGTCAGTGCAGAGAAGTGATCTTTTAATTACTGAAAGGGCGTATGACTTGGCAATGACTGATTTACTATCTAAATGTAAATTAGCAAAGGACAGTGGAAATAAAGAAATAAAAGATTCAGTTTTGGAAATAGTAAAGGGTTGGAGAAGATTTTTTCAGGCAGAAAAGAAGTTGATTAAAAGGATGAAGAAGGATGAGCAGAAAGGAAATATATTATCTTTCATAGATGATCAAATAAAATTCCTTGGTGTACTTGTCAAGGAATTAAAAGAGGTGAAAAAATGAGTGGGTTTTTTGATAAAGTTAAAGGGACCTATAATAGTGTTAAAGGAAATGTAAGTGAAAAATATAATAGTGCTATAAAGAAGAAAGGAGAATATACAAGTAGGATGTCAAATTATCTTGGTGGAAAAGCAAAACATTATGGTGGAAAAGTAGGAGAAGCAGGTAAACATTATGGTGGAAAAGTAGGAGAAGCAGGTAGAAATGCTGGGGGATTTGTAAGGTATGCAAGTAAAACAAAACCTGGTTTGGTTGCAGAAGGCGCTCTCGGTGGCGCTGGTATTATTAAAGGAGCTGAGTATGCTCCACAAATAGAAAAAGCAGTTTCAGGAGTGGCGACAGCTGGCGGAGGAAAATTATCAACTGCAGGACAAGCTCTAAAAGATCTTTCCATTGCTGTAACAATACCAACAGGGTTTGTTCCTGGAGTTGCCATAGGTGTTGCAGGTACAGAATTATATGAAAGAGGGGGTAAGAAAGCAATAAAAAAATTGATGAAAACAAGAAAAGGAGCAATTGCTAAAGAATTTGGGAAAAAAGCTGGAGAAGAGTATGAAACTGTAGTTAAAGAAATGGATGAATTAGAGAAAAAGAATAAAGGATTTGAAAAAGCATATAATAAAGCTGCTGTAGAGGGATTAAAAGGAGCGCCAAAACTTGAAAACATTGTAGAAGAGTATAAGCAATTTAAAAGAGAAAATGGGGAGAAATATGAAAACTTGAAAGGCGTAGTTAATGAATTTAATAAACAGTATAATGCTGTAGCAAGAGGTAAATCTTTTGATATGCCTACTATTGAAGTAGATGCAAATGGTAATTATTCAGTAGAGCCAATGCCACTTAAAGAGTTCATACAATCAGATTTAGAATCTGTAGGAACTGAATACAGGAACAATATGAAAGAACAACAAAAAGCAATATCAGAATTAGGATCAAATACTTCAACAGAAGATCGTCAAAAAAGTTTCGACAAATTAAAAGAATTAGAAAAAAAAGCAGGTAAATTAAGAGAAGGTTTAGAGATGACTTATGCTCAACTTAATGCAGAAGAAAGGAGAGAGGGTAAAAAACAGAAAAAATCCAAATAATTTTTTCTTTTCTTTTAATTTCTTATATATTTATGAAATATTATAAATAGAGAAATACAGTGAAGAACCAAATTTTTATTTCGTTGTTTTTTAAAAGATTTAATATATTCGGATTTTTGTTGAATAATAATTTAACTAATATTATTTCTTTTTTATATTTATGGGAAACGAATATAATCCTTCTGATAGGATTAAAGAACTTGCAGATACTACTAAAAAAACAATAGAGGAAGTTAATACTTACAGAAAAGCTGTAAGATTGGACAAAGAAAGATACAAAAATCCTAAAGTAGAAAAGCTTTTAGATAAAAAGCTATCTACATTAATCAACGCATATGAGAGTCTTCAAGAAAATTATTCTAAAAAAGGACAAGAATTAGGAGGTAAAGCAAAAGAAAAGTATAAAGAAGGTAGAAGACTCCATAGGGAAGAAGATATAGGCGGTGCAAAAAGAGAATATGAGGCCTTTACAACATATGCAAAAGGAAC
>JAGXOI010000067.1 GCA_023659975.1 Candidatus Aenigmarchaeota archaeon LH_S4 | reverse complement strand
TTTGAACATTCTTTATCATAATCCCTAAAAAAATTAGTTATAGCAATAGTTCCAGTTTTGCTATACAATCTTAATGTATTTCCTATCTTGTTTAAGATTATCCATGGTTCTTCTTTCCAACCCGATTCATCTTTAAGTTTGTTTGCCTCTTGTTCTGAAAGGAACAATTTTGGTTTTTTAATTAAATCAAAGATTTTTTCATTAACCATAAAAATAGTATAATTTACAAACTTAAAAAGTTATCTACAAATCACTAATACACCAGAGAACTTCGGCAGTTATTTTACATCGATTAAGAAAAAACTACGGCAACAAAAAATTTTCGGCGGACTCGCAACTCTAAATATTTCCTTCGGAACGTTGCACTAAAACTCAATCCTCACTACTTCTGAGAAACTAACAGCGATTTAACGGTTGCACCTCACTCTGCTCGGACTTCTCTTAATAGCGAGGTTATACAAACAAAAACTCCAAATCCAATTCAAAACCAACTACAGGGTTTTCAAGTTTGAAGTTAGTCAAGACTTGTGGAGAAATTTCACCTATCACACCAACTTCTTTGTTATTAACGAGAATTTTCGCTGCTCTTCCTTCAATAAATCTTGAATCAAAAGTCTTTTTCAATTTGTAGTTTGTTTTCAGATTTGAAAGGAAAGATTCCATGACAGAAGAGATTTCCTCATACCCAACTGAAGAATTAGTTATCATAGAGGAAAGAATGATTTTTTCCTTGTCTTTTCTAACAACCTTTCCAACCTCAAACACTTTCTGTGGTAGTTCATGATGTTGATTCTTTGAGAAGAAATCCAGCAGAGGAGGGATTAAACGAGTTCTGATTTCCGTGTAGTTTTGGGAAGCTGGATTTCTGATACTGCACAGTTTTTCTTCTCTTTCCATCTTCTCGTTTTCTTCTTTTTTGTTAGTTAGGATAAATGATAAGATTTGTTGGAAACCTAAACCAATCATTACTTCTTCAACAACTTTCGAGAGTTTTTCCTTTTTGTTCTCTTCTCCAACAGTAAATATTTTCATTCCCTGAGGATAAATATTGTTGTAACCAAAAGATATTGCTATGTCTTCTATCACATCTCTTTCATCAAAAATATCATACCTGTAAGGAGGATAAACACATTCTATAAATTTGCCTTTTTGAGAGCACTCATAACCTGCTCTTCTTGACAAAGTCAAGATTTCCTTGTCACCCAAATTCAAGCCTAAGATTTTTCTCGTGTTTTCAGTACTTATTTTTGTTCTTCCTTTATCCATTACAGGATGTATTAATTTCTTATTTTTGTATTTGGTCTTCACTCTCTCAATTTTCCCTCCTCTCTCAGCAAAATCCAAAGCAAGTGAAAGTAAAGTTAAATTAACAAGTTTCTCATCTGTTCCTGTAACATCAATGAAAATGTTCTTTGTTTCTGAGTTTATTCTTCCCAACTTGTTTGAATTAATTATAGGTGGCATGGATATAACTTCTCCTTTTTTGTCAATTAAAATTGGTATTCCTTTCTTTACTAAGTGCTTATATTTTTTTCCTTTTTCATGTTTTTCCAATACTTGTTTAGGAGTCATTGATTCATTGTGTTCAAGAGGAACAAATTTTATCTTTTCTGTTCCTAATCTGTATTCAATGTTTGGGGTGATTAAATCAAAATTTGAGATTCCTATTGCTATTTTTTCCCTTTCCCTGCCTAACAAAGAATGTAATCTCTCTTGTTTCTCCATCAGTTCCTTTATTGCTTCATCATTTAATTTAATTCCTTTAACCACGCAACAAGCAATATAAGGTCTTACTCTTTCCATCCCTTTACCAACAGAAACTTCAATATTAGAATCCTTATAACCCATTTTGGTTTTCAAGTCTAGATGGAGTTTTATTTCTCTTGCTATTCCTTCCACGCTCCACAAGTCAGCTCTGTTAGTGTCTTTCATATCAACTTTTAAAGTATCCTCATTAACTTCTTCTAGCTCCCCTTTACAAAACATTAGTAACTCATCTAATCTATCTATAGAT
>JAGXOI010000066.1 GCA_023659975.1 Candidatus Aenigmarchaeota archaeon LH_S4 | reverse complement strand
CCTTATCAAATTACTTGCTTCCATCTATTAATTTGGTTTATTTCACACACCCCTACATATATATATTTACAAAAATCTTTTAGTAAGGTAATTGAGCTACCACCAAAATCCTATATTATTAACTAAGATTTTGGAAGTAGACTTCTTACCTATTTTAAGTTAAACTAAAAACTTATTTTAAAATAGAGTTATAAACCCTGCCTAATTTCTCAATCTGCATTTTAATATTATATTTTTTTTCCACAAGTCTTCTTGCATTATTTCCAAGTTTCTCTAAATCTCTGGTTTTAATCTCTTGGATTGCTTCTTTAATTTCCTTAACTTTTGTTCCGCGGACAATACCACAGTTTTCTAGGTTTTGTTCTTCTCCACCAAAATTTGAAACTATTACAGGTTTATTACAAGCCATTGCTTCCAATACGGTGTAAGGATGTCCTTCTAGATAGGAGGGAGAAGCAAAAACATCTATTGAATTATAGAATTCTACTGCATCCTTAACAAAACCAAAAACTTTTAATTTCTCATTTTCTAATTTTTTAATTTTCATATATTGTGCTCCAGTACCAGCAACTACTAAGTTTACTCCAAGTTTTTTACATGCATTAACTAAAGAGAGGACATTTTTCTCTACGCTTAATCTTCCAAGATAGCCAACAGTAAAGTCTTTGAAATAACGTTTTGTCCTCTTTTTCCTAAACTTGTCTAAAGGTATTCCATTTGGAATAACTGTAATATTATCACCCACAATATGCTCAATTATCTCTTTCTGTTTTTTTCCAACAACAATAAATTTCTTTGAGGTATCCTTGTAAATCCCAGCTATAAGTCTCAGGTAACTATTTGGAAAGATGGAAATTCCACCCTCACCAACAGGAGTATGAAAAGTATTTATTATAATTGGTTTATTCCTCATTTTTTTAAAAATGGATGGTATTAATAATTCTAGAGAATGTGTTGCGTGATGAATATGAAAAATATCGCAACTGCGCATTTCCTTTCGTACTATTTTCATTCCTTTACTTATCCCATAAGTTCCATCATAAAAGTCTACTACTGCTTGAGAAGTTACAAGTTTTGCTTTAAAATGATTTAAAAGATAATTAACATGAGTTCCTGCTCCACCTCTCAATTTTGCATAGTAAGTCAGTTTCATAAATATTAGAGAAAATTCAAATTATAGTTAACCAAAGGCAAGAAAACTCCCGATTTCAATGAGGGGAGCTCAATTGCCCTTAAATAATTTTCTTTCTAAATATATATATGATGCGACGAGTGGTTAAGTTGAATATTCCTTTAAAACAGGAATTGGTAGAGACTGTATTTGAATATAACAAGATTTGTAATAAACATCTTACTGAGATAACAAGATTAACAATTAATGATAACTATTCTAAAAAGAAATTACACAAAAACCTATATAATAAGATAAGAAAAGAGCATTCAAAGTTCCCTTCTGCTCTAATCCAGACAGCAAGAGATGTTGCCTGTGAAATGTTCAAAGACAAAGATATTACAAAGTTAAAAAAAATTAAGAAAGATAAAAACTCATCAATCAGGTATGATTTGAGAACATCTAAATGTTTTCTTGATTCAGGAGAACTCCAATTAACAACAACACAGGGAAGAAAGAAGTATCAATTTAGTCTACCAAAATATTTTAGGAAATACAAAGATTGGATTGTTAAAGGCTGTTCTCTTGGATTCAATAGAAAATATTGTTATGTCAATATTGTTGTTGAAAATGAAATAGAAAATCCAGATTTGGATAATCCAAGAGTCTTGGGAATTGATAGAGGGATTAAAAACATTATTGCTTGTTCAGATGGAAACCTAATGAAAGGTTCTGAACTCGTAGCAAAGAAAAGAAATTATACTTACTTAAGAAAACAACTACAGGATGTTGGCACTCCATCCGCAAAAAGAAAATTAAAGAAGATCAGGATGGCAGAAAGACGGTTCACCTCCGACTATAACCATATCTTAAGTAAGAGAATAGCAGAGATGGACTATGATGTATTTGCAATAGAAGACCTGGATATAAAGACAAATCACAAGGCAAATGGTAAAAA
>JAGXOI010000065.1 GCA_023659975.1 Candidatus Aenigmarchaeota archaeon LH_S4 | reverse complement strand
TACTCAAGGTTTCCTCCAGACTCATTATTTAAATTAAATAAAAATGACAATAGACTAAACAATAAAATAATTATCAGAGTTGTTTTTTTCAGAAAAGACTTATTTTTAAAAAGAAAAGGCTTAATTTATGAGATTCTTATTAATTCACTCAAACAAATTAGAATACAAAATTACAAAAAAGGCTCTGAAAGATGTTGAGATACCAGAAGATAAAGAAGGAAAAATTGGAGAGTGTCTGGTTGTTTTCTGGACTGCTGAGAAGAAGGATGAAAATGTTGAAAAAATTACTGAAAATTCTTTTAAAGAGATTAAAGGTATTGCAGAACAGATAAAAGAGAAAAAAATTGTTCTTTATCCTTATGTTCATTTGTTGTTTGAGAGCAAGCCTGCATCAAAAGAAATAGCCCTAGAAATTGAAAGAAAATTAGAAGAAAAACTGAAAAAAGAATTCAAAGTTTACAAGGCACCTTTTGGATTTTATAAAAGTTTTGGAATTGAGTGTAAAGGTCATCCTCTATCTGAATTAAGCAGAGTTGTCACCTGTGAAAAAGGAGAAGAAACTCCTGAAGCCATGAAAAAAGAAGAAACTCTAAAATCAAAATTTTATATTTTCGAGCCAGGTGGAGGAGTTCATGAAATAAAATTAGAGAATGGGAAACCAGTTGGATTTGATTTTTCAAAACATAAAAAACTTGAAAAGTTGGTAAAGTATGAACTACAGAAAAACAGGAGAGTTGATAAGGAACCTCCCCACATAAAATTGATGAAAAAACTTGAACTCGCTGATTATGAATCTGCAAGTGACCCAGGGAACCTAAGGTTTTATCCAAAAGGCAGGTTAATAAAATCCCTGATTGAAGAATGGGTAACAATGAAAACATTAAAATATGGTGCAATGGAAGTTGAAACTCCTGTGATGTACGATTTTGAATACCCTTCCCTGAAAAAATATTTGAACAGATTCCCAGCAAGGCAGTATATAATTGAGAGCCCAAACAAAAAAGTTTTTTTAAGATTTGCTGCTTGCTTTGGCCAGTTCCTGATGGCTCATGATGCAAATATTTCCTACAAGAATTTACCTTTAAAATTGTACGAGATGACAAAGTACAGTTTCAGAGTTGAGCAGAGAGGAGAACTTGCTGGTTTAAGAAGATTGAGAAGTTTTACGATGCCTGATTGTCATGCTTTCTGTGGGGATCTAGAGCAGTCAAAAAAAGAGATGATAGTCAGATTCGAACTCTCAAAAGAAGTTCAGGAAAGGATAGGGTTAACAATTGAGGATGATTTTGAATTTACAATAAGAAGTGTAAAAGATTTCTACAGAGAAAATAAAGAGTTTGTTCACAGCCTTGTCAAAAAGATGGGTAAACCTGTTCTTGTTGAAATCTGGGAGGATAAATTTTTTTATTTTGTGTTCAAATATGAGTGGAGTTTTGTTGATGCTCTTGATAAAGCAGCAACTCTTACAACAGACCAGTTTGATGTGGAAAATAGTAAAACTTATGATATAAATTTTATAGATAAAGAGGGAAAGAAGAACTACCCAATAATTTTACACCTTTCTCCAAGTGGTGCAATAGAGAGGGTCATCTATGCTTTACTTGAAAAAGCTTATATTGAGCAGAAAGAAGGAAAAAATCCTGTTTTTCCTTTATGGCTCTCTCCAACCCAAATTAGATTATGTCCTATTTCTAATTCTTATCTAAAATTTTCAAATGAAACTGCGGATAAATTAGAAAAAGAAAAAATTAGAGTTGAAGTTGATGACAGAGCTGAAACAATCCAGAAAAAAATCAGGGATGCTGAAGTTGATTGGGTTCCTCTGGTTATTGTTCTTGGAGAAAAAGAATTGGGTGGAGATTTGCCTGTAAGATTTAGGGAAACAGGAGAAATAAAAAAAATGAAAATTCAGGAATTGATAAAATTCGTCAAAAATAAAACAGAGGGAATGCCATATAAACCTTTGCCTGTTAAAAGAGAAATTTCAAAACAGATAAAATTTGTTGGATAATCAAAATGATTTAAAAAATAAAATAAAAAACTATTTTTTCTTTTTGGATTTAGTTTTCTTGGTTGCTTTTTTAACCGCCTTCTTTTTCTTTACTACCATCTTTCACACCTAAATATAATATGTATTTACTTATATTTAAACTTTTTTGTCCTCTCCGGGGTAATTCAATTGTTTGAAATGTTATTAAAAGGTAAAAAAGAATTTATTAAAAAATCTTATATATACTTTTTTCTAAATTAGAAAATGGAGATTTCAAAAGTCAGAAAGAGGGATGGTAGGATTGTTTCTTTTAACAAAAA
>JAGXOI010000064.1:705-2318 GCA_023659975.1 Candidatus Aenigmarchaeota archaeon LH_S4 | reverse complement strand
TTTCTTGCCCTTTATAAGACTAACCAAAACTCCAGCTAATATTCCAATCACTAGAAGAGCTAATAGAGGAATTAAGTAATTTGGCTTTTCTACTTCAGGCTTTTGATTGCAGCTTAAGGTTGTTCTATTGCAACCATATTCACAGCTCTCTATTGTTGTCCAGGTATTGTCTTTGCATTCCTGTAGGTTATTATCAGAGCATTTCTTCTCTCCTTCAGTACAGATTTTTTCTGGAATTTCTTTTGGATTACATTTTAGTAGAGTTGAATTGCAACCATATTCACAGCTCTCTGCTATTTGCCAGGAATTATTTGAACATCTCTCTAAGTTATTATCTGAACATCTTTTTGTTCCTTCATCACAAACTTTTACTACTTTTTCCTCTCCACCAAGTGCAAAGTAACTGAATCCTGGAGTTTCTGCTTCATAGTTTATATAATCACTTGTTTCATTCAGGAGGGTTGTTTCTAACTTCTGCCATTCCTCACCAGCAAACCTGTAAAGATAAATTTTGTTTTTATCTAAATTGTTTTTTGTAATCCAGGATTTATTAACTTCAAATTGGATTTTTGCTTTCTCCAAGTTGGTTTCTTCCAAATTTTCCGTGTTAATCTCCAAATATTTGTAAGTTTTTCCCTCTATTTCTTTTGTAACAGAAGCTGGCTTTCCTTTTAATTTGGTTACTGTTAGTTTAACATTGTTTGCCTGATTTTTTACTTCTATTTCAATTTGTTTTAATCCAATTTCTTTCTTTGTTATTTTCATCATTTCTACAACTCCTGGAGTTAGTTTCATCCAAAGAAAGGATTGTCTTGGTGCTGGTGGTGTGTAAGTTCCTCCTCCACTATAAGAATGACATTTATTGTCTGAGCCACAGTAACCATAAGAACAGTGAGAATTTAACCAACATTTCCAATTAGATGGTTTGCATGATAAACTAAACAAACAGTTACCTGAAGAACATTCATTGTCTGCTGAACAAGAATTGTCATTCGAATATTTTATATTTAGGTAAAGTTCTGTTGAATTTACTTTGTTTCCAGTATTGTCAGTTGCTTCAACAATTATTGTATGGTTTCCTTCTGATAAAGTTGATAAATTTACTGAAGTTAGGGTGTTGTTATCTGCTGTTCCTGTTTTATTAGCACTTCCATCAATATAGAAAGTGTAATTTATTACAGAATCTAAACTATCTGTTAGATTGAAAGTTATTTCTGGGGTATTATCATTTGTCCAGGTATCATTTTCTGGTGAAGTAATTTCTGTGGTTGGTGGGGTTGTGTCTAGTTTTATTGTTTTATTATTTGTGTCTTCTAAGTGTCCTAAAGTATCATTACTCCTGAATCTTATATAACTTACTCCTTCTGTATTTATCTGGATTGTGCCAGTATAATTTGTATCTGGGGTGCAGGAATTATCTGTACCTGTACAATATTGGGTTACATTACATCCTGAACCAGAACTATCATCACAACTTAAGGTTACATTTACATAAGTTGAGTTTATCCAGGTATCAAAAGTATAACTAGTTCCTGTATCATCTACTGCTGAGGCTGTTGTGGTTGGTGGGGTTGTGTCTAGTTTTATTGTTTTATTATTTGTGTCTTCTAAGT
>JAGXOI010000064.1:0-606 GCA_023659975.1 Candidatus Aenigmarchaeota archaeon LH_S4 | reverse complement strand
AACTAGTTCCTGTATCATCTACTGCTGAGGCTGTTGTGGTTGGTGGGGTTGTGTCAATAGTAGTTATACCAGATGTATAAGGAAGTAATGAATAAGTTACATTAGTTTCATTATGAATATCTGTTACATTTGACTGAATTGTTGTTCCATTAGTTGCAGAAGAGTCTAATTCAAATTGTATTGTGAAATTCTCCATTTTAGTAATTGTCATATTTATATCTAAAGTTATAGGAAAAGCAGGACCAGAAGTTTCATTTATAATATCACTAGTTTCATTAAGAACTCTAACAGCAGTTATATTTGAATTACTAGCTGTTCCAGTTTGGTTAATAGTAATATTGTCTAAATTATTGCCTGTATCGCTAGTATTAGACACATTAAACCAAAGCATGGATACATTTACTCCGGCTTTAGAATATTCTGGGGCTAAGTTTCCATCATCTGCAAAAAACCAGAGGAAGAACAAATAACAAAATCATCAAAATAGAAACACTCAACAATTTAAATTTATTTATTGGACTAAAAATAGACTTAAAATATTTTTCCATAATCAAGTATTTATAAGTTTATATAAAGAAAAGGATTTCATAACATTAGTAAATAAAG
>JAGXOI010000063.1 GCA_023659975.1 Candidatus Aenigmarchaeota archaeon LH_S4 | reverse complement strand
ATTTAACTAAGTCTACTTCTAAATTATTTTTTCTCAGAATTGAAAAACATTTTCTTAAAATTTTTCTTAAATTGTAACCTCCAGAAATATTAGAAGGTAATGCAGAATCAACTAGAGCAATTAACAAAGTTCTTGTATGGTCAGCGAGAATTATTTTTTCTTTTTCAGTTAGATTAAATTGGTTGAGGTATTTTAAAACCTCAGGAAATACAACTTCATAACTTGTTTTTGTTCCTCTCAGAACCCAAGGGAATCTCTCCAAACCAGCACCCATATCAATAACTTTGGTCTCAAGTTCAACAAGTTTGTTTCCAACTATTTTGTATTGCATATAGACCTGGTTTCCAAGTTCCAGACCCCTAACAAAAAATTCAATGCAAGGTCCCGCATTTCCACCACCTTCCCAAGAATCCTCATGGAAAAAAATTTCTTCTGAAGGAATCTTAAAACCTTCTGTTAACAACTTGTAAATATACAAAATTCCTTCCTCTTTGAAATAAATAAATCTCTCAGGCTTGTTAAAAACATGCTCTCCAACCATTATAAATCCAGAATAATGTCCCCCTGTTATTCCAATATTTTCCAAATCATTAAACCTAAGACAAAACTGGGGAACTAACAAAGGGTTTGCTGGAGGCTCAACTTCCCCAGAAACACAATAAGGCTGGAAGTCATAGATAGAGGCTTCAACAAAAAAAACATCATCTCTCCACCTAGCCAAAACAGGGTACCTTTTTATTGGAGTATGCTCGAATTTTTTGAAGATCCTAACAAAAGTCTGCCAGCATTCTACATAGTTTTGTTTTTTACCAACTGGATTTTTGATAAAACCATATTTTGGCAAACCAGCTTTTATTCTGCATTCATCGTCACAAAAATCCCTAATATTTTTACTCCAAAAATATTTTCCACAGATTCTACATTTATTTCTCTTAAAACCAAGTTTCTCCAAAGTTCTATAAGGATACTCTTCCTTCTTGAATTGCATAATTATTTTCCAACAACTTTCACAAAGATTTTTCTCTCCCTAGGCCTATTATCAAAATCAATAAAAACAATCTGCTGCCAAGTTCCAAGAACTAAATCTCCATTTTCAACAGGAGAACAGAAACTTGGTTTAATCAAGGCGCTCCTTATATGAGCATAACCGTTACAATCACCCCACTTCTTGCAGTGCTCATAATTCTCATGCATAGGGGCAATATTTTCTAGAGTCTCTTTTAAATCTTTCAAGGCTCCATCCTCATATTCAATGGTTGTGATTCCACTAGTTGAACCAGGACAGAAAACCAAGCAGATTCCATCCTTCACTTTCGAGTTTCTAACAATTTTTGAAACTTCAGGAGTTATATCAACCACATCATTAAAACCTTTTGTAGATATTTTAAATATCATAAAATTAGTTATTCTTTCTTAAAATAAGTTGTCAAATTTAATCACCTTCAGGTCACATTTATTTTACAACCAAACGTTTTCTCCACATTTATCACAGAATTTGGCAGACTTTGGGAGTGGTTTTCTACAATTAGTACAATATTTTATATTTTCTTTTGATGGTGGTTCTTCTCCAAATCTTTTTATTTCTATTAGATATTTTGAACCTTTAACTGCATATTTAAGGTGTTTGTCAGGTTCTTTAACTACAATTATCCCTCTAACTTGTTTATCTTTTTCCGAATTTTCATTGACCCAGGCTATATATTTTTGGATTTGACCAACAACTTCATAAGAACCTATATCTCGTTTCAATTCTATAACAACAAAATCTCCATCTTTATCTTTGCATAAAATATCAATACTACCAACATATGTTGGATACTGTTTCCCAACCAATTGCAAACTCTCTTCTAAAATTTCTAGATTAGATACAATTGAAAATTCAATTTCATCTTCTGGAACTTCTTCTATTAGTTCTTTTTCTTCAGAACCTTCAATACCCCAATCTTTTTCTGATTCCTTCCTTTCTTTTTCTTTAATACTTTCTTTTAATCTCTTTTCAAAATCTTCAATTTTTGGTAATTTATCTTTAAACCCTTTTACACCTTCATAAATAAAGTTTGGTATTACAAAATCTATCGCTATATTTCCAGTACCAGTTAAATAAAATGTCCAATATCCTATCCCACTTTTTACTAATTCATCTCCAAAGTCCCAAAAACTATATTCTTCATATTGTTTCTGAGGGAAGAGCATAGGCATTGGTTTATCAGATTTTACCCTAAATTTGTGTTCTTCCAAATCTTTATCAAATAACTCATTAAAGATATATGTCCACTCTTTTGGATCAATATTAAAATGAAGTATTTCATTAGTTTCTCTATTGACATTTACATTAAAATCAGGAAGTAAATCATATTTATCATGATAATTTGGATTTTCTTGTTTCCTTTTTTCAGCTTCTTTAATCG
>JAGXOI010000062.1 GCA_023659975.1 Candidatus Aenigmarchaeota archaeon LH_S4 | reverse complement strand
TAGATCCGTTTTCCAGAACAATTTTATATTTTCCAGAGACTTTTTTAATTTTTACCGGGTTATTCTCAGAGTCCAAAAAGTAATATTCTGAATCTGGGTTTCCTTCTAATTCCTTGTAAATATCTGTTATTTTGATAATTTATAATTATTTAAATACCTATTCTCTATATTATCAGTTATGAAAGAATTTGTTTTAAGGATGCAGGTGCCTGAGGATTTAGCTATTGAGTTAAGAACGGTTTCCAAGGTAGAGTGGTCATTGGTTGTTAATAAATTGCTGAGAGAAAAGTTATCCAGATTTGTTAGATTGAAAAGAATTATAAATAAAAGTGAATTATCTGAATCTAAAGCATTTGAAATCTCAGATAAGATTAATGAATCATTAGCAAGAAGATATGAAACATTATATAAACAAGTAAATGGTTGAACTATGCTTGTTGTAGACTCATTGTTATTTCCTGTTTATTGAGGAAAGGTGTTCCATACAAAGTATTTTTTATGAATTCATTATTTAGGAAATTTGAACTTATTACTCCTGAATTTCTTTGGGTTGAGGTTGAGAAACATAAAGAAGTGTTACTAAAGTAAACCAAACTCACAGAAGAAGAGTTTGAGGAGGTAATTTGGTTCCTGAGGGAGGAGACAGAAATAATCCCTGCTATCCAGTTTTTGGAATTGTTGCCAAAAGCCAAAGAGCTCTTGCCAGACCACACCAAAGATGCGTTATATTTAGCATTGGCATTAAAGTTCTCCTGTCCTATTCTTTCCGGAGATAAGAGATTGAAAAAACAGTCTGTAGTTAAAATATTCCCTCCAAAAGAATTTTCAGATAAATTATAAAAGTTTTGCCCTTTTTCGTATAAACCTTCCATAGTGGTTTTAACCACAGTTGAAATTTAAAAAACTGCAAAACTTATATTAAATTGTTTATAACAGTGTTATAATTTGTATCTATAATATAAACTTCCCCCTATACCTAAAACCAATATCAAAATAAGTACAATCCAAAGAGGAAAAGATGATTTCCCCTCAACAAAAAAAGAGTCCTGGGCTTCAAATGTCCCCCCAAGATAATCTACTGAACTTTTCCGTATCGAGGTATATATAGGTAGAAGAATTGTCGATAGACTGCAAGCCTAAAGTAGATTTAAATAAGGATAACAGCTAAAACATCTGTCGACAAATTAATATAAATATAAAGATATATTATGAGAATAGATATTTTTTCTAATAGAAAGAAATTAGAAGAACAGAAAATAAAAATTTCTGAAGACCTACTAAAAATAAAAGATTTGGTTGGTAAACCAAGAAGAAGTACTTATGAAGAATCAGAAATTAAAACACAACTCAAAGAACTTGGATATAGAGTAGAAGAGATAGGTAAAAAGGTTGGAGGGAAAGGTAATCTTGATTTAAAAAAGATAAAAGGGATTATATTTCTTTTAAAGGATAGGGAAATGAGCTCTCCTGAGATTGGAAAAATCTTAAAAATCTCGAGAAACAGGGCAAATGAATATCTTAAGAAAATGGAAGTCGACAATATTTTGAAAAGCAGGTTTATCGGAAAGAAAAAATATTACAGTGTGCTAAAAAACCGTTCTGAAAGAAAAAAGGGTCTTGAAGAAAAATAAATATGATTAGGGGTATTTTATCTGGAAAGGGAGGAGTAGGGAAAACAACAATAACAACCAATTTAGGATTGGCTATGCACAAATTGGGAGAAGATGTTGTTGTTTTGGATGGAGATATAAAAAATCCTAACTTAGGATTGCAATTAGGTCTTTTTAATTATAATAAAACCTTACAGGAAGTGATTGAAAGACAGATTTCCTTGCTTGAGGCCCTCTATATTCATGAAACAGGACTCAGATTTATTCCCGCCCACATATCTTTAAAATTCTTGGAAACAGACTCTTCCAGGTTAAAAGGTTTTTTAAAGGACATTCCCTACAACCTGTTGATAGACTCCCCTCCTGGTCTGAACAAAGAGAGTTTATCTATTTTGGAGAGTTGTGATGAGGTTTTGGTTGTTTCCGAGCCTTTTCTGCCAGATGTAACTGATTGTATAAAAACAATAGAAATGGCGAGAGAATTTGGTGTGAAAGTCGGTGGTATTATTTTAAATAAAATCAGAAACAAAGACTATGAATTAGGAAAAGAAGAAATAGAAGGAACCACAAACACAAAGGTGATTTCAACTATCCCTTTTGATGAAAATGTTTTGAGAAGTTTAAGTTTGAAAAATCCTGTAGTAAATTATAAAACTCTATCAGAATCTACTGTAAGCATTTTTCAGTTAGCTTCTCTACTCTCTGGTAAAGAATACAAAGTCCCAAGATTCCTAGAATTTAGAAGATTATTTCAGATTCAGGATTTTCAAAATAAATTCCTAAGATTATTTTACCCTATATAGATTTTCCAATAAAATTTAACTTAAAATAGCCAAGAAGTCTACTTCCAAAATCTTAGCCAATAATAT
>JAGXOI010000061.1 GCA_023659975.1 Candidatus Aenigmarchaeota archaeon LH_S4 | reverse complement strand
AAGTTAAATAATGAGAAAAAAGTTAAAACTATTTTTGAAGCAATGCAGGAGAATCCTAACTATCGCCACAAAACCAGATGGAGAAGAATACATAAGTTATTCAAAGATTATTGCGATTGGTGTCCTTTTGCTTGGAGCTTTTGGATTTGTTTTATACTTTATTTTCTATTTCCTACCTCTATAAATTTATTTCTTTTGAATTGGGTCTAATTCTTTTTTCCTTTGGACCTTTGGAAAATGATCTTCTATTTTTCTTTAGAAAAGGAAGGTATTTCTTTAGTAAAGAATAAGCCCCTTATTGATTTACCCTGTGTTTTCACTTAAACCTTCCTTCATCTGTGAAGCAGGTAGGGGCACCGTCTGAAGGATAAGTGTTTGATTTATTTAACCTATAATATGCTTAATTATGCCAGAAATAAGGGTTGGAAGAGACTGGGATGACTTGAAAAAGTTTGGAAGTAAAGGAACAATAATAATCGGGAAAAATATTGTTGGAACCGGAGCAGAAACACATCTTGCTTCTGAAATTAAATTTGATGTCTTAAGGCCTCATGTAATTGTTGTTGTTGGAAAGAGGGGTAGCGGCAAAAGTTATACAAGCCAGGTTTTTGCTGAAGAAATCTACAAATTGCCTGAGGAGGTGAGAAGAAATCTGTGTGTTGTTTCAATTGATACACAGGGAATTTTTTGGAGTATGAAATATCCAAACAATAAACAGAGAGACTTGCTTTACCAGTGGGGTTTGAAACCAGAGAAGTTTAGTGTTTTTGAGTATGTTCCCTTTGGGCAAAAAGATAAATTTGATAAAATGGATGTTTTATATGATAAAACTTTTTCTTTTAAACCTAGTGAATTAACTACATCTGACTGGTGCTACTCTTTAGGTCTTGATGAAAACGAATTAGAAGGAATTTTATTATCAAAAGTTCTAAGTAAAATGAAAGGGAACTATTCTATTGAAGATATTGGAGCAAAAATAAGAGAAGAAAGTTTTGATGAAAAAATAAAACTAAAAGTTGAAAATATGTTATTAAATGCAAAGAACTGGGGAATTTTTTCTGAACAAGGTACTAATGTATATGAATTTTTGAAGCCAGGAAAAATTACAATCTTTGATGTTAGTCTTTTTGGTGGAGGTGTTGGCTGGAATGTAAAAAGTTTAATAGTTGGATTGTTAATGAAAAAAATTTATGAAGTAAGGGTTTTAGAAAGAAGAAAAGAAGAAGTTTCAACAATAGAAGAAGAGGAGAAAAAAGAAAGGGAAATTCCCTTATGTTGGATAATTACTGATGAAGCTCATAATTTTATACCCTCTGAAAGGGCAACTGCCTCTTCAGATATTATCTTAACAGTAATCAGACAGGGAAGACAACCTGGAATATCCCAACTTTTTATTACACAGATGCCTGACAAATTACATTCAGATGTTTTATCTCAGGCAGATTTGGTTATTTCCCACAGATTAACTTCGCAGAGAGATATTGATGCTCTAAAAGCAATAATGCAAACTTATATGCTCTACTCAATAGAAAAATATCTTGACGAATTACCAAAACTGAAAGGAGTTGCCTTAATTTTGGATGACAATTCGGAAAGGCTTTATAAAATAAGAGTAAGGCCAAGACAAAGTTGGCATGGTGGAGAGAGTCCTGTTGCTCTTTGAGTTACAGGAAAATTTTATTTTGTAAGGTGAAAGTAAAAAAATTGTGTTTCTCTCTGGATTTTTTATCATTCTTTATTTACTTCTTTGTAGGTTTTTCTATTGCTCTGTAAACTGCTACAACCACACAAATCCGTTTTTAAAAAGTCTCCTCTACATTCAGGGATAAAGTTTGGGTAATATTCTCGGATTTTTTCAACACACTCTTTAAAAACTTCTTCTTTAGTCTTTACATTCTCTGCTTTTCTACCCAAACTATGTAGTCTCATTGGTGCATAAAACATTCTTAATTCATTTTGTGGTGCGTTGCCTTTTGGTACATCTTCTAACTCTTTCTTTACTATTTCCCTCATCTTTTTAGCCTTAGATATGTCAGCCAGCATATCTATCTATCTAAACTATTTATACTCCCAACTTTGGGAATATAAGCCTAATACTGTTAAAATTTTGAAGTTTAGCAAAATTTTAATTTAAAAAATATTAAATTCGATATTTTTAGCAGCAAGGATTATTACCGTGTCATATTAAGCCTTTACAACATAAGTATCCGCCACTTTGTCATGCCAACCTTGATTATTCTTATCTACTAAAATCCAAATATAACCCAAACCAAATATTAAATTTGATAGATACATACCAACAACTCTAAAAAATCCCCATTTATATCCAATGGGATATGTTCCATCTGTTCTACATAATTTTATTTTTACAGCAAGCATGCCTGGAGTCTGTCCGTTTCCAAAAAAGTATATCCAATAACCCCAACCAATAACAAAAAGACCAATTATTGTAATCAGTTTAGGAGCTAAAAGAATATAATCAAATATTCCTATAAAAGCAAAGATAACACTAATCAAAATAAGATCATCAATAATAGCAGATAAAAGCCTTATCCAAGGACTTGCTAATACCAAACCTTTTTTATCTACTTTTTTTCCACATTTAGCACAGAACCTATTATTTGA
>JAGXOI010000060.1 GCA_023659975.1 Candidatus Aenigmarchaeota archaeon LH_S4 | reverse complement strand
GCTTAAAAAAAAGAATTGAATCAATTTGAAGGTATACCCAATAATTATGAACGAATAATTTGGGTATGTAAAATTCCATATAATAATGAAATTGGCTTTGACTTAAGTAATTTGAATAAAAAAACAGTAAAAAAATTAGATGAACCTAATGAGAAATGTTGTATTATCTACTGATTTGTTGGGAATAGGAAAATCTGTCTCCAGAGGTTTTGGTACAATCAATAAAATCCAATAAAATATTCTCTACTCTCCTTAACTTCAGAAAATAAAAGGACCAGAATCCCTTTAAATTTTAAAGTATAGTAAACTATCTTATGTTGGTCTGGGTAATCTATGATATTTCTGATAACCGGATAAGAAATAATATTGCAAAATTCTGTAAAGGTTATGGTTTATACAGAGTCCAGAAAAGTGCTTTTCTGGGTGATTTGAATAAAAATGAAATAGATGAACTGGGATTGAGATGCGAAGAATTAATTGAAGATGAAGATTCTGTTTATATTTTCCCAATGTGTGAGGAAGATTTTAAAAAAGTTAAATTAATTGGGAAATCTTTTGATAAAGATTTGGTTAGTGATAAAATAATTACCAAATTTCTTTAATGGGGGGTATTTTCATAAATGTTTCTGATGTAATAGAATACTTGTTCTGCCCGCGGTTTATTTATTTTATTTATTGTCTCTGTATCCCACAGCATGAAGAGAAAAGATATAAAGTTCTAAAAGGAAGGGAATTACATGAAATAAAAAAGAAAATTAACAAAAATTACTTGAGAAAAAAACTGAATTGTGTCAAAAAAGAAGATTCTATATATTTATCTTCTGAAAAATATCATATTAAAGGAGAAGTTGACCAGGTCCTGTTTCTTGAAGATGGAACCGCTGCACCATTTGATTATAAGTTTGCGGAATTTAAGAAAACAACTTACAGAACCCACAAATTCCAGTCAATTTTATATGGTTTGATGATAAAAGAGGTTTATAATACTGAAGTTAACAGAGGATTTGTGTGTTATATTAGAAGCAATAATCAGGTAAAAGAAGTTAAATTCAGAGATTATGATTTTGAAAAGGCAATCAGGATGATAAATGAAATCCTAACTATAATCCAAAAGGGTTTCTATCCTAAAAAAACAAGTTATAATATGAGGTGTGTTGATTGTTGTTACAGGCGAATATGTGTATAATAGCACTCCTTTATAAAGAAAATGATAAAAACTATATATGACGAAATTGGCGAATTAAAATCGCCAAGAACAGCCAAAATCAAAGGATTTCGGTGCTGTTTTAGAAATAGATCCATGAAAATAAGGATTGAAACATGGGCTTGAGAGCAGGAATTGGAAAAGCAGAAATTGTTTTAGAAATAGATCCATGAAAATAAGGATTGAAACTCTTCTTTTTCTGACTGTTTGGCAAGTCTCTCAAATTGTTTTAGAAATAGATCCATGAAAATAAGGATTGAAACATAGACTATAAGCCGCAAATTGGACAGCGTTCAATGTTTTAGAAATAGATCCATGAAAATAAGGATTGAAACAGGAGGTAAATAAGATAACTATCTCGGGGAAAGAATGTTTTAGAAATAGATCCATGAAAATAAGGATTGAAACAAGATGTATTATATCTTATGGGCGTATTAGATAGAGTTTTAGAAATAGATCCATGAAAATAAGGATTGAAACCCTTGCTGGTTTTCTACTGACAAAATTTCTTACTGTTTTAGAAATAGATCCATGAAAATAAGGATTGAAACTTGATTCTATAATCTCTTCTCTATTTGTCTCAATCGTTTTAGAAATAGATCCATGAAAATAAGGATTGAAACAAAAAATACACCCGAAAAGGGTTGTATTCTACGAGAGTTTTAGAAATAGATCCATGAAAATAAGGATTGAAACTCTGCTGAAGGTGATGCGTTTGGACTCAAGAATGCGGTGTTTTAGAAATAGATCCATGAAAATAAGGATTGAAACTATCGTAGGAATAGGAATGGTAGGTTTTGGACTATGTTTTAGAAATAGATCCATGAAAATAAGGATTGAAACTTAGCGGAGCAGGGTCTGGAATTTCTTAACACTCCGGGTTTTAGAAATAGATCCATGAAAATAAGGATTGAAACTGGTAATCAAGATTAGAAGTGGGAGTAAGACTCTTTCAGGTTTTAGAAATAGATCCATGAAAATAAGGATTGAAACATAAAAGGGGGAGCTCTTTGTATTGGTGGAACAATTCCTGTTTTAGAAATAGATCCATGAAAATAAGGATTGAAACGGAAAATCAGAGAAGCGGGCTTACTGCACTTGTCGTTTTAGAAATAGATCCATGAAAATAAGGATTGAAACAGGTTTCAAGCTGGTTTCTGAGAATCAGGAAGTTCTGTTTTAGAAATAGATCCATGAAAATAAGGATTGAAACTTCTTAACTGCAACATCCACTCCTTTTCCATAATTGGTTTTAGAAATAGATCCATGAAAATAAGGATTGAAACCAATAAGGTTTGAAACAGGAGACCCTCGCTTTCCTGTTTTAGAAATAGATCCATGAAAATAAGGATTGAAACTTGGATTCTTCATCCCATACCGTAGGAATGCCTAGTTTTAGAGATAGGTCCAGTAAAATAAGGATTGAATGAGCCTTTTATGGGTATTG
>JAGXOI010000005.1 GCA_023659975.1 Candidatus Aenigmarchaeota archaeon LH_S4 | reverse complement strand
TGGTTCAGAGTGCGATCTCAGAATCTCCCGATTTTAATCGTGGAGAGTGTCAATAAGGATAAAACACATAATACCAAAACTAAAATTAAGATAATAGATAAAACGAGGAAATACTTTGAAATTTGATTACAATTCTTAACCTTTCTTTTTTTGGTTTTCCTCATATTGAATCAATTACAATCTTCTTCCCTTTCTACCCCCCTTTCTTCTTACAAACCCATGAACAATAGGAGTTACATCTTCAATAATATTTATTTTCAGTCCAGACTTTGAAATTGCCTTAATTGCAGATTGGACCCCTTTTCCAACACTTATCTGTTTATTTCCTCCAGGAGCTCTAATTCTAATATCAATTTTATCTATTCCTCTTTCTTTTGCTTCTGCTGCTGCTTTTTTTCCAGCAAGAATTCCCTGAAACGGGGCTCCCTTAAGTCTATCTGCTTTTGTAACCATTCCTCCAGACACTCTTGCTATTGTTTCAGAGCCTGTAATATCAGTTATGTGTATAATTGTATTATTCCCACTCGAGTAAATATGTACTATCCCTTTTGTTTCTCCTCCCATAAAATATTAAAAATTATTTATCTTAATACTGTTAAGAAAACTTTTTTGTACAAAGTTATGGTAACAGAAAAGAAAAATAATACACCTGCAACCTGCAGAAGATGTGGAGCAACAACTGGAGTGATAACTAAATACCATCTATATTATTGCAGACACTGTTTTAGGGAGGTTGCAAGGAGAATAGGATTTAAAAAATACAATTGAGAATTTATCTTTCTGGCTTAAGGTGAGCCTTTTTGATGAAATCGACCCTTTTTATTGATTAATTTAGGTGAAAAGCGTGAAGGAAAAGGAGAAAAAGTTCTACTCATTTCTCTTTGGAAAACGGCACCTATTTTGCTATGCAAAATCAGAAAGGCTCGAGCGAAAACTAACCAATATCCTTGTTTGAGTGCAGTTCTTGTTTTTACCTTTTATCCCTCTAACAAACTTAATAAATAAAAGGCTTAATTAATTATGCCTGAAGCAAAGCAGAATAGTTTAGTTATACAGGAGTTGGTTAGAAGAGCGAATTCACACACACAGAGATTGAGAAAGATAGATGAGCAAATAAGAAATATAAACTCAAAAATTGATAGTGGTGAAGAGCAGAAAATAAAAACTGATAAATTAAATAAGGAAAAGTTTAGTAAGATTATGGAAAAGGTAGAAGAGATAAATAAAAATCTGAGTGATTTAAAAAATGAAATTTTGAAAATTAAGGATAAAGAGAAAAAGTTTGCAAAGAATAAGAGAGTAGAAACAGTTGAAAAAGAGATAGAATTACTTTCTCCTGTTAAACATGAGTTTGTTACTTGGAGTGAGTTTAATAGGGAAATTAAAAAACTGAAAGATGGGAGTAAAATTGCCGTTCAGCCATAAGAAGGAAGAAGTTGGCTCTATACCAACTGAAGAAGTAAGAAAGATGAGGGAGAGTGGAAAGTCTGACAGAGAGATAATTAGTGAACTGAAAAATAGAGGTTATCCTTTTCAGGTAGTTGAGAAGGCTATGTTGAAAGAGTTAAAATCTAGTGTTAGTTCTGAGAGAAAATCTCAGGAACCGAGCCAGGAAATGCCTCGTAGTCCACCACAGGGTTTTGATTCTGAATCCGAGCCACCTCAACCAAAAGAAAGATCTTCCTCACATGAAAGATTACCAACAAGAGAAAATTTAATGCCAGGACCTAAGTTACCCTCTAATCAAAATGTTTCACTTGAAGGGCAGTCCGGACCTGTTGATTTGATTGAGGAAGTTGTTGAAGGAGTAGTTGAGGAAAAGTTTGAAAGTTTGGATAAACGGTTTGAGAGTATACAGAAAGAGCACGAGAAAGTTAAGGAAAGTATAGAAAATCTTAAAAATATATTTGCTTCATCAATTAAGAAAAGAGATACAATGATTGAAGAAACAAAAGTTGAATTTGATAAACTAAAAGAAAAGTTTGAAGATATTGTCATAAAATGCAATGCTCTTGAGAGGGCATTTAAACAATTCTTACCTGATTTAACTGAAAAGGTTAGGGAAAAAAATCTTTCAGAGAGAGGAGTTGAAGTTGTTGAATAATTTCAGGATAAACTATTGGTTAAGGATTATTACCCTGGAGAATATGATGTTTTTAGTTATAATATAAAAGCTGTAAAAGATTTGCTAAATGATTGCAAGGTGCTTTTAGATAAAGGAGAGATGTCTGAAGTTGATATTAGATTTAATAAGATCATGGAAATTACCTCAAAAACATTAGATGAGATAATTTATAACTCTAATCTAAGAAAGAAAAAAGGGAGGTTTAATATATTCCATAGAATAATTCAGAGTATTAGGGTTAAAAAATTTTAACGATCAATTAAGGAATTAGTATTTAAAATCACAGAAGTTGGTAATGGAAGGCAGGTTATTGATGCTCCAAAGTTATATGATGTCGAACCATTTAAACACTTTTTTAATGAAAACGGAAATTTGAAACTCAAAGACTTAGATTCAATAGATAGGGCATGGACAAGAAGAGAAGAAATGACCATAAAAAGAACCAAAAAAAGAAACTCCCGCTGAAGAACTTAAAGAAGAAAAAGAAGAGGAGATTGGTAAAAAGACAAAGAAACCTAATTAAGTAAAGAAAATATGAAGAATTCGAGAGATTAATAGAGAGAGTAGAAGCCTTGCCTGAAGAAAACCAGAACAAAGAAGAAATAAAGATGAAAAATAGAATTAACAGACTTATACTAGATTGTCATTATTCGATTAGAAAAAGTAAGGAAAGGCTAGAAGATGATAAACGACTAAAGGAATTGATAGGAGAATTTGGTTATGAATCTTTTGATAAATTTGAGGATGAAATTCAGCGTTTGGAAGAAGAGGGAAAATATAATGAAGCCTTGCAAAAGTTGAAAAACTTTAAGGAAGGATTGGAATCTTTGTCAAAGCCATCGGAACCTCCTTCTGTGTCTGAAGATGAAGAGGTTAATCTTAAAGAAAGACCAGAATCAGTAAGAGAAAATTTTGTAAAAGCAGAAAGAGAAGGTACTGAAGCAGAAGTAGAAGAGGGGACTGGACAACATCCTGGTAAAGATAAAAGAGGTGGAAGTGATTTAGAGAAAAAAAGAGAAAAGTGGAAAGGAATTTACGAAAAAGTAGGAAAAACAAAAAAAGCTCTTGGAATTTTTGGAATAATAAGAAGAAAAAAGAAAACTGGACAACCTTCTTCTAAAGGAGATAAGGGGGGTGGAAGTAATTTAAGGGAAAGAATAGAAGAGTGGAGAAGAATTTACGAAGGAGTAGTTGAGGAAAAGTTTGAAAGTTTGGATAAACGGTTTGAGAGTATACAGAAAGAGCACGAGAAAGTTAAGGAAAGTATAGAGAATCTTAAAAATATATTTGCTTCATCAATTAAGAAAAGAGATAACATGATTAAAGAGACAAATACTGAATTTGACAAATTAAAAGAAAGGCTTGAGGATATTACTACAAGATGTAATGCTCTTGAGAAGGCATTTAAACAATTCTTACCTGATTTAACTGAAAAGGTTAGGGAAAAAAATCAAGAGGAGGGCGAAAGGAAGAAGGAATTAATAATTGTCGAGAAGCCCAATGTAAAGTGGGAGGATATAGGGGGATTGAAAGAGACAAAGGAAAGAATAAGAGATGTAATTACTATGCCATTGAAGTATCCAGAATATTTGGAAAGATACGGGATTGAACCCTCGAAGGGAGTATTGCTTTTTGGTCCTCCAGGATGTGGAAAGAGCTTACTGGCAAAGGTAGCGGCTGTAGAGTGTGACGCCACTTCTTTCGAAGTCCCTATTTCAGATATATCTTCTAAATGGTTTGGAGAATCAGGAAAGAACATAAAAGATTTGTTTACTAATATAATAATAGGTGAAGGTTATTATGAATGTAGCTTTTATTGGTGGAATGAGTGCTGGTAAAACTGTTGTGGGATACCTATTAGAGCAAGCTGCGACCATACATGCAAATGCTAAACAGGGAGTAGATATAGTAAGTGATAGAGAAATCCTGCCTTCCAAGGAAAGAGTAGAAGAAAGTAATTTCCTTTCTTGGCTTATAAGGAGTGGTTATAGTAAGCTTGATTTTACAACGAGAAGTATCGATACAACTTCAGCGAATCATTTCAAAGAAGTTGCGCTACATCTTAATGCTGGTGAGTGGCCACCTGCAACCTCTCCTGCCGTATTTTACAAGGTAGCTATAGGGTTAAGAGCAGAAGGAGGACGGTTAAGGAGGCCGAAAGAGTACGAGATTGGACTTTATGAAATCAGCGGTGAAAAAATTAGAGAAATTTATGAGACGGTAACCACTGAAATAACGAGATGGGGGAGTTGGGATGAAGATTTAAAATGTTAGTAAAAGCTGACCATTACACCTATGGAATTCACCCAGATGAACTGGGTTATGGTATAAAAACATGGAGCGAGGAGGGATGGAATAGAGAAATTGCCAGAGATTATGGAAGGAAATTTGAGTTTGTTGATTTTTCAAAGGTTTCAAAAGTTGGAGAAGCATATGGCTTGACAAAGCTAATAAAAAATGGCAGGGAAAAGGTAGTATTATCATTATTTAAAGGTGGAACAAGAGATAAAATTGATAGAGAAGGTGTATATAGTCATCATATAGTTATTAATTTGGATGATTATGTAAAAATAGGTGCGAACCCAAGATTACTCAAGAAACATTTCATTAAAGATGTAGAAAAGTATGAGAAGTTTGTTAGAGATATAAAATCAAAAGGAAAAGCTGATGTTATTCAAATTAAAATAGATGAAAGTTGGAAATATGAAGTAGAAGACAAGATAGAGAACTATATAAAATTTAGGACTACTTTAAAAAATGTTCTCGCTGCGCTTCTTAAAGAAGAAAAGTTAGAACTATTATGTAGAGGCAGAGACACTGACACTTTAATTAAGATAGTATATGCACTTTTAGATCTTCTGCCCCGGAGACAAAGGGTAATACAATTCAGTACTCTCCCTGTCATAAAGAATAAAGGCGAATTTGGGCTTATTCTTCTAACTGAGGGCCCTTTTAAAAGTGAAAGGAAAGTAATAGATATTGATAAAGAGATGGAATTTACTAAGCGGGATAATATAGATAAATTTGTTGGGTATGTAATTGATAGATATTTTGAGAAAGGATCTAAAGCTTTGAGAGAAGATTACAATTTTTATGAAGAATTAGAAAAAGAATATAAGGATTTTAAAGAATGTGCAAGTAGGTTTGTGGATGAAAAAGTTAATGAACTTGGAGGGGCTTCTGTGTCTGAAGATGAAGAGGTTAATCTTAAAGAAAGATTGGAATCAGTAAGAGAAAATTTTGGAAAAGAAGGAAAAGAAAAAGCTGGAGGAGGAGGGGGGACTAGACAACCTCCCTCTAATGGAGATTTGTCAAAGCCATCGGAATCTTCTGGTAAAGATAAGGAAAGTAGAAGTAATTTAAGGCAGAGAATAAAAAACTGGAAAAACTGGTTTTACACAGAAGGTTCTGGAGGAGCAGGAGGGGAAGGAGCTGGAGGAGCAGGGGGGGATGGACAACCTCCTTCTGATGAAGATACGGATATAAAAGTTTACAAACTTAGATGTAAGTGTGATGATTTAATTAAAGAAGTTAAGAGTAAGCTAAAAAAGGGTGATGAACAAATAAACAATTTGATAGTAGAACTTGGTTATTCATCTTTAGATAAATTTGAGTATAAAATTCAGGATTTGATAGAAAATGATGAATATGATAAAGCCTTGCAAGAGTTGGAAAAGTTTAGGAAAGGATTGGAATCTTTGTTAAAATTCTCTAAAATAAGAAGAGGTCTTGGAAAAGCAGTGGGAGTAAGTAAAAAAGCAGTAGTAAAAACAGGAAAAGGTATTGGAAAGGGAGGAGTAAAAACAGGAAAAGCTTTTGGAAAGGGAGGAGTAAAAACAGGAAAAGCTTTTGGAAAGGCAGGAGGAAAAGTATATGAAGGAAAACCATCAGAAAATGTGGAAAAGTATACAAAGGTTATTTTACCGTTCGTTGCAATTGCAGTTGGGCTAATTATTTTAATCCTTTTACCAGGGCTGTGGATTATTGGAATACCCGCAATAATCATAGGTTCTATTTATCTACTTATTTTAATTCCAGAAATCGAGGGTTTTGGTTTTAAGCAGAAGATGGGGGTTTTGTTTATTATTGTCGGTATTTTAGTTCTGTATTATACCCACAGTTTGTATGGATTAGCAATAGCAGCTTTAGGTGGTGTTTTTGTACTTTATAAGTTTATTCCTGAAAAAGGAAAAATAGGAAAAACAGGTATTGCAAAAATAATTGAATTAGGTATCACTTTAATATTACTAGTTGCAGGCGTTCCTGCTTTTCTGAGTTGGTCTGGGATTACTATTTCTTGGCCCCTTCTTGCCGCTTTTTCTGCATTAAATACCTTTCTATTATTTATGCTTTGGTCTTTTAAAAGCGGAAAAAGTATGAAAGAATCGCTTGAGAAAGAATTACTAGAAGAGCAGATAAAAAAAACTAAAGGAGAAACTGAGAGGGGGAAGAAAACAAAGGAGAAACTGAAAAGGGGGGGAAAGAAAACAAAGGAGAAACTGAAAAGGGGGGGAAAGAAAATAAAGGAGAAACTGAAAAGAGGGGAGGGAGAAGGTGAAGGAGAAACTGAAAATGAGGAAGAAGGTAAATAAAAATGGGAAAAGCAGATTTTTTGGAGGCTTTGATTTGCGGTTTTTTGGTAGCCTTAACTGCGGCTCTGTTTGTTGAATATTTCGGGGTTGCAGATATCGGCAAGTTTATAGGTGTTTTTGCAGTAGGATTAATGATTGTAGATTTTGGGATTCTTTTATTGATTGCCTGGCCTTTCAGACTCTCAGGGGTGCTTGTATTTTTTGTAATTACTATGATTCTAGGTTACGCAGCCTATGGACCCTATGCAAGTTATTTGAGAGGTCCGATGAGTAATATTGGAGAAAGTATGTCTGAATTACCAGGAACGGCTGAAAAGCAGATGCACTGCCTAATGTTAATTTTCTCAAATCCTATGGCTTACCAACAGGAGTGTGTACTTCCTGATCAGGAAAAAGCTACTGGAGAAAAACCAGAGGATTATGGTTTGGAAATAACAAATTTTGAATTACAGCCAAAGGGAGAAACCTATGCTGGAATGCCGATACAAAGTTGGATGACTCTGGAAAATAAAGGAAGTTATGGTGCTACAAATGTATCAATAAAAACTACAGGGGGAAAATATGAGGTGTGTGAAAATTTGGAAGTTCTCAATATTACTGGAATTACTGGAGATTATTCTGATAATATAAGAAAAGAGACTGACCATTATTTTAGTTTAACAGGGAGGGTAAATGATCCCTGGACAGAAGAGTGCACTTATGCAAAAAATAAAATGTCAATAGGTGGGACAATAAAAACAACTTACTCTTATGATTATCAGACTGAAAGTTATCTAGAGATAGAAGCAATAAAAAATATTAATGAAAGTAAATCTAAATTTAAAGTTAACTCTGCAAAAGAGAAAGCAGCTCCAGCAAATACTTTGATGTACACTTTTGTCCCTCTTATCTGGAAAGGAGCTGGAGCAGGTTTTAAAGAAGGAATAATTCCAGTAAGTTTCAAAAATGAGAGAAGAGGGGGTAAGGTTACTTTTAGAGGGAAATATGAATATAATTGGTTTACTGGAACTTTAAAATCTATTGAAGAAGAATTGGTGGGCTGGACACCATTAGGTGATTATAAATATCAATATTGTGTAAATAAAACTAATATTTCACAAAAATTAGATGAATGTGAAAAAGAGGTAGGAGAAGAAAACATTACAATAAATAATGAGAGCACTTGTGTAGAATGTAAGGGAGAACCAAGTTATAGAAAATATGGTAGAAGAGACAGGAGTGAAACAGAATATGATAAAATAGCAATAAAGCCGGTTGGAGATGTTAGAGACTATATTAAATTAAGTTGTAATAAAAAATCAAGTGAAGAGGGGAAAATTGGCAGTTGCACTTGCGCAAATAATGTTTGTGAAATAAAATATGTGGGAGAAAAAAGTGATTTGGAGATAAAACCAAACAATGAAGAATTACTCTATGGTGGATTAACTGTTTCTCTAACAGGATGGCCTGATGAAGATACCCTAGACTTAAATTTTGGAATAAAAGCAGATGCAACTTACAGAGTTAAAATGGAAAGAAGTGACAATCTGCAAATTAAGACTCCACATTACACAGACTGAAATTAATCTAATTTTTTAAAAGGCTTAATTATGCCTAAGAGAACAATAGAAGCTGCCTTATTTTTGAAATCAAAACCTATGAATATTGCTGAATTGGTTAAACTAACTCAAATTCCTTCAGGAGAGATTAAAGAAAAAATTCTAGAATTAAAAGAGAAATATAGTGAAGAAAGTGGGATAAAATTGGTTGAAGCAAATGAAACCTATCAGTTAATTGTTAACCCTGAAATTTTGCAGAAAGTTAGGAAACTTGCTCCTTACAAAGATTTGTCTCCAGGATTATTAAAAGCTCTATCCATAATTGCCTTTAAAGGTCCAGTAAGACAGAGTGTCCTTGTAAATACTATTGGAAACAGAACTTATGAATATGCTCATGAGCTGGAAAGGCGGGGACTGATTTCAGCAAAAAAAGCAGGTAGAACAAAAATACTTAAAACAACAAAATTGTTTGTAGATTATTTTGGAAAAGAGCCAGAAAAAACTAATTTGGAGAAGTTTATTTAGAAAAGATTATAAAAGTTCTATAAATTCCTCACGAGTTAATCCTGTTTCTTATTTTGGTTGCAGTTTTTGTATTTATAGCTCCACAAGTTATGCTTAATGGAAATGGAACAGCTGTTTTGCATATTCCTTCACTTAATTTGGTGATACCTGTGCAAACAGTTCCACACCCACAACTTAATTCTTCCCTAGCGTCTTCTATTAGTCTGGCCGTTTCCCGATTTCCTTTCCTCTCAGCACTTACCTTTTCTCTTTTTAATAGATTACAGACATCGGTCATAATTCTGTTAAATAAATTTTAAATTTTATCTTAGTTTTGCAAATCAAAAAATTAAGAACCTATATTTTTTGGGTTTTTATATTCACAAATTTCTTCAAATTATCTATTGAATTATTGTAGAGATTCTTAAAATCATCAAGTTTCCAATTTTTGATATAAATCTTTTCTTCCTTTTTACATACAGGACACTTTGCCTTAACATTTAAGCTATTCTCTTTACTTATATGTAAACTTTCTATAATTGGCTTAAAAATTACAACAGTGCCTTCTGAACTACAACTGTTACATATGAACTCTTCTACAAACTCAAATCTGTGTACAAATTCATCTCCGCTTGCATTCGAAACCCACTCACCTAATTTAGTTAAAGAAACAATACTATTTACCTCCCTTACCATATTCCATTCTCTCAATCTTTTTAACCAATAATAAAAAGTTGATTCAGAATGGGCGAACTCTCCCATCAGTTTTTTTTCTCTATATATTACTTTTTCCTTTAGTTCTTTTTTAGAAAGCTCAAATCTTTTCAAAAAGTCAATAATTATAAAAGTTTTGCACTTTTTAGTTTTTAATGATTTTAACAAATTATGATAGCAGATATATCAATAATTCCTTCTTTGTCAAAATTCAGAACACTCTTTAACAAACCTTGTTTTAATCACTTTGTCAGATATATACATGGTTTGGTTGTATCAGATAAAAAGACAATCAACTCAATAAACAAGGACTTTATGAACAGTAAAAACCAGAGTTCATTGAACAGGTTTTTAACAAAATATAAATGGGATGAAAACAAGCTAAATGAATTGAGGTTAAAAGAATTCCTGACAAAAAGAAATGGAGGTATGCTAATACTCGATGACTCTTTGATTGAGAAGACAGGAAAAAGGATTGAAGGAGTTGGTTACTTGTTTGACCACACACAAAACAAGAACATACTTTGCCACAATATTGTTTCAACTCATTATGTAAACGGGAACCAGACACCAATGCATTTTGAACTCTATCAGAAGAAAGAAACAGCAGAGAAATTCAAAACAAAGATTGAGATAGGTATAGAATTGATAAAGAAAGCTTTGGAGTTTGTTAGTCCATCTGTCGTCCTCTTTGATGCATGGTATCTCTGTGAAGAGATTGTAGAGGCTCTAAAAGGTAAAATTTGGGTATCCAGAGCCAAATTAAATAGATTGGTGAAGTATGAGGGAAAATGGATTTCAGTAAAGAAACTTGCCTCTCAACTAGAAGACTTTAGAAAGTTTGATGTTGAGATTAGTGATGAAAGATATAACTTGATAACTTCAATCACTACAAAAATGAAAGGAATTGGAAAAGTAAAACTTGTTTTACTCAAGAACTCTTTGAATGGAAATATTGTTGCTATTACAACAAACAGTAATTATAGTAATGAAACAATTGTTATGTTGAACAAGAAAAGATTTGCAATAGAAACATTTTATAGGGATTCTAAGCAGAATCTGGGATTTGGGAAATATCAGTTAAGGAAACTGGACGCCATAGTTAAACACCTGTGGCTGGTTTTCTTAACTTATTCCTTACTAAGAGATTCCTGCTTACTTAAATCCCTGTCAGAAGTTGTAAGTCAAAAAATCAGGACTATTGGAGAAAGTTGTAGAGCAGTAAAAGGAAGAATTGTTGGAAAGTTTGTTGAGTGGAGTATTGAATTATATGAGAAAATTGGGAATATTGGGGAAGTGGTTAAAACCGCTATGGAAGGTTTATATTAAAAGTGCAAAACTTTTATAATTAATGGACATTCAAAACCGATATTGAACATTTCTTTAAACTTTTCGTCATCCAGTTTACTTAATTTAATATCCATCATTCTTTTGAACTTTTCTATATCATTCACAACTACCATAACTATACTTATCCACCTTCTCTTCTTATCTCAAGTTTAACATTTCTCAGAGGAATAAAACCAAATATTCTTTTCATTTTTTACAAAATCAAAATCACCCAAACAAACTCCTCAAAACCCTTATTTTATGTTTTCTTAAAATATCTGTAATTGGGAAATCCATATCAATTTTTAGTTTGCTCTTGGCTATTAACTTTACCAATTTCTGTTTTCTTTTATCACTTAATTTTGAATAGATTTTTCTGAACCACAACTGGTATTTTATTTCTTTTCTAAAAATTCCCTTAACCTCTTTTTCATAATTTTGAAAATCTGGTTTATCCTTGTTGAATTCTTTGGCAGCAATTTTTGCAGCAGTAAGAGAATAGATTATTCCTCCTCCTGTCAGAGGTTTTGTCATTCCCGCACAGTTTCCAATTAAAATTCCTCTTGGAAAAGAACACTTACAGAGACCTGTTGGAATCACACCAAAAAATTCATCCTCTTTATTTTTTGGTTTTTTGGAACTAAGGAAATTACTATAATATTTATTCAGATTTCTCTCACATATCAGGCCATATTCCACTTTATTTTTTCTTGGGGCAATCCATGAAAACAAGTCTGAGTATTTTGAATCAAGAAATATACTACAATAATTAGCAGGCCTCTCAAAAGAGTGGCAGAATTTTCCAAAATAGAATTTTTTTGGTTCTTCTTTTAAAAATGTCTTTCTTACAATTGAATTTGGGCCATCACACCCTACAATATATTTTGCTCTATATTCTCCTTTTGATGTAGAAACAACTACACCATCATAACTTTCTGATATTTTTCCAACTATCTCAAATTTAATCTCAACTTTTTTCTCTGCTTTTTTCAACAAAAAATTTTCAAATTTTTCTTTGTTAATAACCAAAGAATCCATACCGAGCCTTGCCCCTAATTTTCCACAAACAATAATAGATTCATTAATTTCCCTCTCAATCACATTCTTTGGTAAGAGTAAAAAATTATTTACTCTTTTGGAAACAATTCCTGAACATCTTAGAGGACCCAATTTTCTGTGCTCTTCAATTAACAAAACTTTTTTACTATTGAGAAGAGTTGCAAAGTATAAACCGGCAACTCCTCCTCCGACAATAATTATATCGTACATCATATAGTTTATCAAAAATAAATTATTATGCTATTAAACCCTAAAAAAATTAAAAATGAAGCTGAAAAAAACTGGGAAAAGGAATGGAAAGAAACAGCAGAATTAGTAAAAGGTAAAGGAAAGTTTACCTTAAAAAAGAAAACTGGCTCAGAGCACTTATTGTGGAAATATATTCTAAAGGTTAGGGAGGTTTTTTTGGAAATGGGCTTTGATGAAGTTATTTTAAATCCTATTCAACCTGATGATGAAGTTAGGAAGCAGTATGGACCTGAGGCAGGAGCAATTTTGGATAGATTATATTACCTTGCGACTATTCCAAGACCGGATATTGGGCTATCTGATGAAAAAAAAGAACTCATTAAAAAGAGATTACCAAAATTCAAAAAATTCAAAAAACTTCAGGATATTTTGATGAAATATAAAAGAGGAGAAATTGAAGGTGGAGAAGATTTGACAGAAGCTCTTGTTTCTGATTTGGGTATCTCTACATCAGATGCTCTCTATCTGTTAAAGGAAGTATTCAAAGAATTAGCTGGATTAAAACCAGAAGCCTCGAATTTATCTTTAATTTCTCATGCAACAACTGCATGGTTTCCTCTACTTTCAGAATTGCAGGATAAAAAAGAACATCCAATAATGCTTTTTTCTCTGGTATGGAGGAATAGAAGGGAGCAGAAGGAGGATGCAAAACATCTGAGGACACATCTGAATTTTTCAATGGTGATTATGGATGAAGATTTTAAAATTGAAAACGGGAAAGAACTGACAGAAAAATTTTTTAAAAAACTGGGTTTTGAAAAAGTGAAATTTGAAGTAAAACCAAACCAGCCAGCTTATTATGCTCCAGGAACAAATTATGAGGTTTTTGTAAAACACCCAAAAGGAGGGTGGCTTGAAGTTTCTGAGATTGGTATGTATTCTCCTGTTTCCCTGGCAAATTATAAAATAAAATATCCTGTGTTTAATTCAGGTCCAGGTCTTGGCAGAATTGTGATGGCTTTGGAAAATATAAATGATATAAGGGACTTATACTATTCAAAAGATACCAGGTTTTCTGACAAGCAGATTGCAGATAGGATAAAAATTGATAAAAAACCAAAAGGTAAGAATTTAGCAAAAATAATTGAAAAAGGAATAATCGAAAATAGAAATTTGATTGGGAAAATAAGAAAAAAAATATATGACAAAGAAATAAAAATTTATGTGGTTGAGCCAGAGGAAGGAAAAAAATTACTTGGTCCAGGGGGGCTAAATGAAATTTATGTTTACAAAGGAGAAATTTTAGGGGTTAAAACAGACGACAAAAGATTTGAAGAAATTTTAAGAAAAGGTGTAAAAGTATGCTCTTTTTTGGAGGCAATTTCAAACTATTTTGCTTATCAGATAGAAAGAGGAAAGAGGGGGAGGCTGACAATAAAATACGCTGATACTTTACCTTCGATAAATTTGAAAATGAAAAAAGAAATTTCAAAATATCTGCTCCAAAATAAAAAAGAAATAAAGATTGATGCTCCAATTTTTGTAGATATTGAAATTGAGTAATTTTGAAAGTTTATCAAGTTGATATTCCTCCTTCAGGTGATGCATCTTTTACAGAGCAAAAAAATGAAAGGGAAGATATGGTAACAGATGAAACTGTTTGCAGTTTCAACAATTGACGATTTTTTAGGTATTTCTATTAATATCTAATTACTGAATTATGGAAATGAAAGAAATAGGAAGTTATCTCTTCCTTAAGATATTTCTTTATTTTAATTTTTTGATTTATTATGAAAAAGATAGTTTTATTGCTTGTTTTGTCGGTTATTTTAATTGCACCTTGTTTTGGAGATAGCTATATTATAACTCCTCAAGATAAACAGGAGATGGTTGTTTCTTCTCTTAGTGAAAAAGAAATAGGTTGTAACCCAATCTATGGAACAAATTCCTGTTCTGGAGAATTGACAGAAAATGAAAAACAAATCTTAATAACTAAAGGATATAATATATATCCAAACCTGAAAGTTTATGCTTTTTTGGATGAATCAGTTCCACAAATTCAGGCAGATAAATTATGGAATATCTCTGTCAGTGGAACAAATTTAACTGGAAAGGGGCAGACAGTTTGTATTATTGATACAGGAATTGATTACAATCATCCCGCTCTTGGTGGCAGTTGGGGAAATAAGGTTATCGGTGGGTGGAGATTTTTAGACGGTTGTAATATAACTAATCAAAGTTGTAATTGCACCTATAACAATTCTGCATGTTATGATTATAATGGTGGTCATGGAACACATGTTGCAGGGATTGTTGCTTCCAATAATACAACTTACAGAGGAGTTGCTCCTGATGCAAAATTAGTTGTTATAAAAGCTTTAAATAGTTCTGGTTCTGGGTGGACAAGTGATGTTATTTCTGGAATAAATTATTGCACAAATTTTTCAGAAGAATATAATATTTCTGTGATTTCTATGAGTTTAGGTACAGGCAGTTTGTATGACCACTATTGTGACGACATAACTGATTTAGGAGGACTATCCTCTGCAGTAAACAATGCAACAGCAAAAAATATTTCTGTAGTTGTTGCCTCTGGAAATAAAGGAAATACTACAGATATAACTGCTCCCGCTTGTTTATCTAACGCAACCCCTGTTGGCTCAGTTAATAATAGCAATGCTAAATCTTCTTTCTCAAATTATTGGTCTCTGCCAATCCTTTTTGCTCCAGGAGAAAATATTTATTCAACAATTCTAACAAATAATTGGGAAGATAAAAATGGGACTTCAATGTCAGCCCCACATGTTTCAGGAGTTTTCGCATTAATTAATCAATATTTAAATCTGAGTGGAAAAACAAAAATACCTCAAGAATTGGAGGATATGGCAGGGGATAGTGGATATAAAATTGGTGGTAACGAAAATCATTCAAGAATAAATGCTTACAATTTTTATCTCAAAATTTCATCTAATAATCTAACTACCTGCGAAGAGATTACTTCTTCAGGATACTACAATTTAACACAAAATGTTAGTTCTTCAGGAACCTGCTTTACAATTAAATCAAATAATGTTACTTTAGATTGCAAGGGATACCAGATTAACTATTCAACAACTTCAGAAGGCTATGCAATAAATAATTCTGGCGGCTATGCTAACATAACAATAAAAAACTGTGGGATTGTTCAGGGAGGGGGTTCTGGTAATCCCCATGCAATTTATTTTAATGGTGTAAATAATGGATTAATACAGAATAATATAATTAGTACTTCAGGATTTGGTTCTTATCCTATTTATCTTCCATCTTCTTCAAATATTAATGTCACAGATTCTATATTAAATGCTACAGACGAAGGTACTAAGGATATAAGATTAGATCGTTCAGAAAATATTAAATTAATAAACTCTACTTATTCCGATATTACGCTTGTAGAATCATCTTCACTATGGAGGTACTGGTACCTTGATGTTAATGCTACAAACTCAACAGGAGACCCTCTAAATAATACAAATGTTACAATTACAGATAAATTTAACAATTCTGTTTCCAAGTTAACAAATGAAAGTGGATGTATTCAGAGGCAAACCTTACAGGAATACAATCAAACAAGCTCAAATATAACTTATTTTACAAATTATACAATTCATGGATTTCATTGGGGTACTGGAGAAAATACCACAGAAATAAATCTAACTGAAAGTAGGACAATTACTCTAAATTTAACAGACAAAGCACCAACAACAATTGCAACTGCAAAAACAGCAGATGGAGAAAACTATACTTTTGGCACTTGGACAAACTCAACTTATGTAAATGTAACTCTTAACTGTACAGATTATGGAGAAAACTGCAATATAACTCTCTACTGTAATAGTACTGATGATACTTGCGACCCAAATATAGAATATAATGGAACTCCAGTCCAAATCTCAACAGAAGGAACAAGTTATATAAGATTTAGAAGTAATGATACTGAAGGACATACAGAAAAAAACAAAACTAAAACAATAAAAATAGATAGAAGTCCTCCTCAAATAACCATAAATTCACCTGAAGACAATGATTGTTTAAACAACAGGACAATAACTATTAATCTGACCGTAACAGACGATTTCTTGAATTACACAAATATCTCAATTTATAATTCAACTGGTTTAGTAAATTCAACAAGAAATCAAACAAACGGAACTTATACTATAAATTTATCTGTTCCTGAAGATGGAAACTATTCAATAAACGCAACAGCCTATGACAAAACAAATAAATCTAATTCATCGATTGTACCAAACATAATAGTAGATATAGTTAAGCCTAATACTACCGCAACTGCTAAGAAGCCAGATAACTCTGAATATACTTTTGACACCTGGACAAACTCAAGTTATATAACTGTAACCCTCAATTGTAATGATTCAGGTTCTGGGTGTGGAGGGACTTCCTACTGTAAGGAAAACAATTCCTGTGTACCAACCACTCCATATATAGAAAAAGTCAATGTTTCTACAGAAGGAATTAGTTATATTAGATATTATTCTAAAGATAATGCAGGGAATAATGAAACTGTCCAAAATAAAACAATAAAAATAGACAGAACCCCCCCAAAAATAACAGTAAATTCCCCAACAAACAATCAATATATTTATACTCACAATATTACAATTAATCTGACTGTAACAGATAATTTCTTGAATTACACAAATATCTCAATTTATAATTCAACTGGGAATTTAGTAAATTCAACAAGAAATCAAACAAACGGAACTTATACTATAACTTTATCTGTCCTAACAGATGATATTTATAATATAACTGCAACTACCTATGATAATGCAACAAATTTTAATTCTTCTTCTGTATCTATAACAGTTGATACAACAAATCAAACTGTATTTCCGAGTTCTATTAATATACCTCTAAAACCAGAAGAAACAAATACCACCAGTTTTAAGATGATGAATGTTTCTGAAAATGTCAGTCTTAGCATAACAGACAATTATTTAACTTATTCTTTTGGTGGTACCATTGAAAATAATACCAGGACAAATTTTGCTTTCATTATCCCTCATTCTTCAAATTTAACTGCAAATCTGAGCTGGACAAATTCGACAAATAATTTGACTATTAACCTGACAAATTTGAGAAACCAGAGCCAGACTTACTTTAATAGTTCCGGTTCTGGAAACCAGATAATAGATTTGGAAGTGGATAATATTTCTTATGGAATCTGGAATGCAACTATTTTCGGAGAAAATATTACTGGAAGTGAAACTTTCGATTTAACAATAAAACTTCTGGATAATAGATTTAAAATAAATTTTACTGATGTTAAGCATAAATTTGAAAACAAAAAAATTGAAAATAGAACAGAAAAAGAGTGGAGTTTTTATGTTGATAACTCTGTTAGTTCAATAAATATTTCCCTAATTTCCAATGCAGAAGAGGATATTAATTTATCTCTTTATAATTCAACAGATAGTTTAGTAGAATCAAACAAAACAACAAATGGAACAGAAACTATTTCAAGTACCGAAATAACAGAAGGTAATTGGAAAGTAAAAATTAACAACACAAACCAGACAACAAATTTCACTTATAATTTAACAATACATTTATCAGGAAATAATTTCACAAAGTTGGGAAATTTAACATCAGATTATTCTAATGTTACCCTTACTGTAACTTCTCCACCAACAGAGATTACAGATGGAAACTATACTTCAGAAATAAGCATTATTTCTCATAAACCAACAATGAAAATTCCTTTAACCATAATGTCTGATACACCAATTTTAAAACTCAGGCCAAACTGGAAGGAAAATTACTTTATTGGAAACCAGAGTTTAAGTGCTGGGGAAACAGAAACTTACAATACAACAAGAAATTTGTTTATAAATCTAAATCAGACAAAGAGTTTATTATTTGTTGTAAATAATACTGGAACTTCAAAGTTAGAGAACTTAACTATTTCTAATAGTAGTTTTAGTGAATTAAATATAACTATCTCTGAACCAAGAAATATTACAGCAGGAAGTTCTAAAATTCTAGATATAACTGTTTTTTCACCAAATGCTACGGGAAATTATTCTGGCTGGATTTATTTAAATTCTTCCAATGGTCAGCCTTTTAATTATTTGAACTTGACTTTAAATCTAACTGTTACAAACAAAACTTTGCCTAGATTAAGTTCACCAGTTTATTATCTTGAATCAGATAACTCAACCCAGATAAATTTTTCTGTTTATTTCTTTGACAACCAGACCGTTGATAAATTTTGGAACTCTTCTTATAATTTAACTTTAGTGAATTCAACAAATAATTCACAGGATTTACAGAATTTAACTTTTGATGTTTCAAATGGTTTGTTTTCCGGAATGATAAACACAACAAATTTAACCGAAGGAAAGAATTATACGATCATTTATAATCCAACAAACAATATTTTGTTGGATGATGCAGGAAATATCGCTGATATAAATTTGACTTTTGAACTATTAAATAATCTGAATTTAAATGTGATAAGTGATTTAGGCCAAATAGTTAGAGGGTATCCTTTTGACTTTGAAGTAAATGTCTCTAAACTAGGAAACTTAAGTGCAGATAATGTTACGGTTTGTTTGGAGTTGCCAGATGAAATAAAAAACCAGACTCCAAAATGTGTTTTAATTGGAAATTTAACTGGAGGAGAATGGAACCAGACAAATTTTACTTTAAATGGGACCCAAAAAGGAACTTACACAATAAACATAACTACTTACTCTGCCGATGGAAGATTTAACAAAACTAAAGAACAGAATGTTGTAGTTAAATATGGAAATTTAGTTGCTTCTCTAGGTGAAGATACCCCAGATTCAAAAGAAGTTAATAAAAGTTTTACTGTTCATGTAGATGTTGAAAACACTGGAGATTGGGATGCTTTTATAGATAAAATTAAAATTAAAGTTTGTGATACAGTAAAAACTGCAGATGAAGATGAAACAATAGAGGATGGTGGTTCAGAAACCTATTCTGCTTCTGGATTTGAATGTAGTTCTACTGGAGATAGATCTATTTACATAAGGTTGTCTGATGTTGAAAATGCAACTAATATATATTCTGATTTTAAAAAAATTGGTGAAATAACAATAACAAGTCCTCCTTCAGATGGAGATGGTGGGGATGGTAATGAGACTCCCACAACAAACTATGATCTCTCATTTGAGAAACCAACCTCTTCAACACTTACAATTAATCAGGGTGGGAGTGCTGATTTGGATGTAAAAATAAAAAATACAGGAGATGCAAAACTGCACGATTTATCTTTAAAATTAATAGGGCTAAATTCAAGTTATTATTCAATTACACCAACAACTGAAAGAGATTTATCTGTGGACTCCACTCTTAATTTTGAGATACATTTTTCAATTCCTGAGGATTTTGAAGCAAAAGACTATTCTTTAACTTTAAAAGCAATTTCTGATGAGAAAAACAAAACAAAATCAATTACTTTAACTGTTTATAAACTCTCTATTGAATTTATAAATCTAACAAATGTAACAATTACACAGGGAGAGCAGTTAACAAAAAAATTCAAAATAAAAAATATAGGTGAAAGAAAGTTACACAATTTATACCCTGAATTATCTGGTATAACTATAATCCCCTCAGCAAAAATTAATTTGTCTAAAAACACAGAAAAAGAATATGAAATGAATTTCTCAATTTCTAAAAATGAGGAAATTGGAGTAAAAGAAAAAACTTTAAAAATAATTTCTGATGAGAAAAATTTCACAAAGAAATTCAATTTAATAATTTTGCCTTGTGAAGAAGAGAAACTCAAAATAAAAGAAGATTATGAAAATTTGAGTTTAGAATTTCAATCTCTTCTCGAGGAATTTGAAAAAGCAAAAAATGAAGGAAAAAATATTTCTGGTATTGAATCTGAAATTATAAATGCAAACCAGACCCTAAATCAGATAAAAGATTATATTGAGCAGGGGAAATATATTGAAGCAAAAACTTTGATAGATTCCTTGCCAGTTGATTTGAATTCTCTTTCAGCAGACCTTGAGAATTTAGAGAAAAGGAAAGGTACCTCCAAACTCCTTATTATTGTAATAGTTATTTTTGTAGTTGCTCTTGTAGGGATAATAGTATTTTACACATTTTTACCAAAGAAAGGTTACCTGCCCGGTAAAGGTTATATAGCACAAAGTAGGAAAAGTAATTTTGAGGATAAAATAAGAGGGCTATTTAAGAAATTTAGAAAGGGTAAGAGTGAAGAGGAAAAAGTAAGGGAGCAAAAATTGTCAGAGTGGAGGAAGTATTATGATGATTTAAAAAAGAAAAAATATGGAGAGTAAAGTGGAAGAAGAGTATGAAAAAAATATAAATGCTGAACTACCAAAATTTGTTTTTGTTTCTGTTCTGTTTTTTGTTGGATTTTGTATTATTTATCTAGGTGGGGTTAGTCTGAATTCATTAACTTTACTACAAGCCAATTTTATAGAATTGTTCACTTTAGGGATACAGGAGCATTCTATTTTTGAAGTTTTTGTTTCAACTGGAATTTTAACTACAATCTTAGGTCTAATTATATTCTGTTTAGGTTTATCTTATTTAGCAGTTAAAAAGTTGGATAAATTAAAATATTTTTTGATAATCCCGATTCTCTGCTCCGGATTTTTGTTTAATTTCTCAGTTTTATTTCTGTTCTTTGCTCTTGGTCTTTTTATCTCAAGTTTGTATGTAATTCCTCTTGGAGAAACTTATAAACAGGAATTAAAAAAATGGAAGAAATTCAGGGTAGGAAGTAATGCGGTTTCCAAAGCTTTGTTTGTTTTATTTTTATTTGTTTTTTTGGGTTCATTTGTCTCATTCTCTGTTAATGATAGTTACCAGCAACTCTTTTTAAATAACACAATCTCTAGTATATCAAATATTTTTAAAGCAGAGACCTCAAATTTCAACAACCAGATAATCAGCGGAAATTTTACTGATAAATTTATAGATGAGCAAATGAATAAAATAAGAGAACAGTATCCAAATTTAACAGAAGAGCAATATTTAGCGATGGAAAATAAAATAAGAGAGAATTTAGAAGAAAGAGTTGAGCCAATAAAACTTGATGAACTTAATTTAAGTTCTGTTATTTCCCAAGGGGTTGAAAATTCTTTATTACTAAAGGCTTTTCTTGCCTGGTTTCCTTTAATAATGAGCCTTACACTCTGGGTTATTCTTGAGTTTCTCAGGGGAATTCTGCTTTCTCCACTTTCTGGAGTTTTTTCTTATATTTTATTTTATATTTTTAGGTTTTAGAAAGGATAAAAACTTTCCTTTTATTTATAATTTTATTAGATTATGGTGAAAGAACTAAAAAATCTTGCTGGAGTTGGAGAGAAAACTGCTGAAAAACTGAAAGAGGCAGGTTATGAGGATTTGATGGCTATTGCTGCTGCTTCTGTAGGGGAAATCTGCGATGCAATTGATGTTGGGGAAGGAACCGCAGAGAAAGTTATTGAATCTGCGAGAAGTGCTGTTGAGATGGGGTTTGAGAGTGCTGATAAGATCTATGAAAAAAGAAAACAAGTGGGAAAACTTACTACAGGCTCCAAGAATTTAGACAAGTTACTCGGTGGTGGAATAGAAACAGGGGCAATTACAGAGGCTCACGGAGCTTTTGGTTCTTCAAAATCACAACTGGCTTTCCAGTTAGCAGTTAATGCCCAGTTGCCAAAAGAAAAAGGTGGTTTAGGGGGAACAGCACTTTTTATTGATACAGAAAATACATTCAGGCCAGAGAGAATCCAGCAAATATCTACAGCTTTGGGTTTAGATCCTGAGAAAACTTTAAAGAATATCTCCATTGGTAGAGCTTATAATTCAGACCACCAGATTTTACTTGTAGACAAAGTAAAGGATATAATTAAAGAAAAAAATGTTAAACTTCTTGTTGTGGATTCCTTAACTTCTATGTTTAGAAGTGATTATTCTGGGAGAGGGGAGCTGGCACCAAGACAGCAAAAATTGAACAGACATTTACATGAGTTGCAGAAACTTTCTGAAGTTTACAATCTTGCAGTTTATGTAACAAATCAGGTGTTGTCTGACCCTGCGATGATGTTCGGGGACCCAACAAGGCCAATTGGAGGAAACGTACTTGGGCATGCCGCAACCTTCAGATTATATTTAAGAAAAAGTAGGGAACAAAAAAGAATCGTAAAATTGATAGATTCTCCTTGCCTGCCAGATGCAGAAACAATTTTTAAAGTTACTGAAGAGGGGATTAGAGACTAACCTCTTACTTTTCTGATTTATTTTCTGAAGTATCTAATTTTACTTTTGAGCCAACAATCATTATTATTGCTATAAAAGCTAGTCCAATAATAAGCAAAAGATCTTCGGAAGAAATCAATGAACTGTTTGGTAAAGGAATTGAAGGTGAAACAAACATAAAAACCAAAAATAAAATAGCAACTGTAATTAAAACTGGCCAACTCTGTTGTGAGTTTTCACTTTTATCTTGGGATTTTTCACTTTTAACAAACAGATCCTTCAACATTGAGATTACAAAAATTACAATAAACAAAATACAAAGATAAGGGAGCCAGTTATATAAAATTTTTGTATAAGGAGGGTAGATAGTTGCAAATAAAGCAATTGCTATGGCAATCATTGCATTAACATTTTTCTGATTTTTAAATGCATTTGAAATCGCAAGAACACCAAATACAAGGGCAAAGGTGAATATAAAGGGGATCAAATAATAGAGATAATCAGAAAATATTGAGCCAGAGAAAAGGGATATCATAATTTAGATTATTTTTATTAATTTGTTATGCCCCTGTAGTCTAGTGGCCAAACCCTTCTTTCTTTAGAAAATAAAAAAAAATTAAGGAAGAGGAGAGGGTTATGGATACTGGCCTCTCGGTTAGCCTTTAGAAAACCTAAAATTTAAATTGAAGAGAAAGCCAGAGACTCGGGTTCAAAGGCATCCCTTTTCTTTTAGAAAAAGAAAAGATGTTTGGAAATCCCGGCAGGGGCAAATATTTTATAATAAAGCCTTATTATTATGGTAGAAAAAGAATTTGTGGGGGAGGTAAGACAATACTTCTCTAAAATAGGTGTAGGTATAATCGAGCTGGAAAAAGAATTGTCTGTAGGCGATAGTATATCCATAGAAGGTTTCAAAACAAATTTTCAGCAAAAAGTTGATTCAATGCAAATAGAGCACAAAAATGTGGATAACGCAAAATCTGGAGAGTTTATAGGGTTAAAAGTAAACGAAGTTGTGAGAGAAAATGATAAGGTTTATAAGGTAATTTAAAATTAAATAAAAACCTCAAACAATCTACCAACTTTCTTAATTTTAATTTTTCTGTCAATAAATTTTTCAGTAACCCATATATTTGTTTTTGTATGGTTTGTTAATTCAGAAACTTTGTAACCTGAACTTCCCTCTGCTAGGGCCATAAAAGGAATTAATTGATCTGCAAGGTGGTTATCAATTGTTGCACCAGAATTTATCTCCCCAACCAATTTTTCACCAACTTCTTTTCCAACGACCTCTGCTTTCTTACCTAATTCTCCAAGAGAAGTTGCCCCAAAAATTGTCTGATTTGTCCATAATTCAATACCTGTTCCAATAGAGAGGGAAGAAACATATTTGCTTTTAATTTCTGTGTTAAGGTTTAATTTATTTAAAATTTGTTTTGCATTTTCTGCCTGTCTCTCTGCAACTTTCGCATTTCTTAAATTTTTCGAGGCAATTGAAATTCCATTAATTTTTTCTATTCTTCTTCCAATATAAAAACCTTTTAGTTTTGAAGGAAAAATTTCTGCAACAACTTTTGCCCCACCCTTTGGGTAAAAACCATGTTTTAGAATTTTTACTCTTGCTTTAAATCCAAATTTATTTAGGACAGGTAAAAAAACTTTCTGGAGATAAATAATAGAAGGAGCCCATTTTCCAAAAGTTCCTCCTCCGCTTATTTCAATTTTCAAATTTTTGTTTATTGTTGCAGATGAAAGAAAAATTGTCTGCAAAACTAATCCAACAGAACCTGCAGTTTTTATTTTGATTTTCAGAAAATCTAGTGAAATTTTTTTAGGAGTGAAATAAAGTTCTTTGGAGCCAACAAAAGCATTTTTCAGTTCTGCATCAAAAAGCTCAGCAACAGCAGAAATTGCTGCGAGGTGCTGTACTTTCAATCCAGGAGGAGTCCTATTAGCTCTTATATTATAAATGTGGATTGGATTTTTTGTTAGAGCAGATAAACCAACAGATGTTCTCAGAATCTGACCTCCTCCTTCCAAATAACTTCCATCTATCTCAAGCATAAGAGTAATTAAGATAATTTGTTTATGCGGCTGTAGTCTAGTGGTTAGGATTCGGGCTTCCCACAAGGCTTTTATTGGCGCAACCCTTTAGAAATGGTTGTTCTCTGAAAAAACAAGAACTGCACCCCAAACAGAGAAATTGGCTAATAAGGATAAAAACCCTCAATCCAAAAAAAAAAATAAAACCTTGGAAACAGCCTGCGACCCGGGTTCAAATCCCGGCAGCCGCATTTTATTTCTTTCTCCTCTTCTTCTTTCTTCCGGAAACTTTTAAAATTGCAAAATTAATTGGATTTTTTATTTTTTCGCAGAGGGGTAAAGGTTTGCATATTCCTATATCCTTATAGAATAGATCATTTTTGCAGTTTGGGGATAAAATATTTTTTTTCTGTTTTTTATGCCAAGTTAACTGTGATTTTATATAATTTTCCTGTAATCCAACCTTCTTCCCCCATTCTAAAACAGTTTTTTCAATTTCTACCATAGGCCAATTGCAACTTTTCAAGAAAGTTATCAAAGTAAATACGCTTCTCTTTCTACCATCAGGAATTCCACTCAGAATTTTTTGAATGCATGGAGGAAAATTTTCAGGACTGATTTTTCCCCTATATAATACTACTTCCTTTCTTGGTTTTAATTCTGTTTTTTCTCTTTGTTTTGCACTCCAGTCATAAGCGTCAACTACTAATTTTGTTGCATCTTCTCTCTTTAATTCAATTTCTTCAAACTTTACTTTCTCAATTTTTGCATCTTCTACCTTGAAATTTTCTAGGTTTTCCGGTTTTATTAAAATAGAAACTAATCCGGTTTTTTCGTGTAAGGAGTAAGGAGCTCTAAACAAATGCCTTATACTCCAATCTTTTTCAACCTCAGTAAATTTAAAGGGGTCTATGCCCTCTATTGCTTTGCCATTTGTTAATTCTTTTATTGATCCCGCATGTTTTACAAGCTCAGCCCACAAATTGTTTCTGATTTGCTCCCTTAAAAAACTTGCCAAAATTTTTTGGAGTTCTGGATATAAATTCTCTGTCTTATTATAGTTAATCTCTGCAGGAAAATTTTCCCAAAAAACACAGAAGTGGAAACCCCTTCTACCAGAAAACTTTAACAAATAACCAACTTTATATTTATCCAGAAAATCTCTTACAAGTTTTGCAGCAATTTTTGCTTCCTCAATTCCTTTGTCTGAATCAATATCAATAACCCAATCAGAACCAATTCTCTGTTCATTATAATTTCTTTCATTTACCAATAATGGGTTTCTCCATCTCTCAACAGAACAGTGAAAAGAAACAGCTCCAAGTTCCACCTGCCTCAAAACATCTTTTGGGTAAAGAAGCATATTTGGTCTTTTAAAATACTGCCCTTCAATATTTCTTGCGACAAACTCCCTATTTTTCCCGAAATTCCAGAGAATTTCCTGTAATTTCTCATTTGAATAATACCCAACTAACTGTTCTTTAGTTAATGCCATAAGAAAAAGAGAAATTATTTTATCTCAATCTGCTCTTTTTTGAAACCCTCCTCCATAAGTAGTTCTTTCAGTTTTTCTTTGTGTTTCCCCTGAAGCCAAAGTTCATTGTTTTTTATTGTTCCACCACAGCCAAGTTTTTGCTTGAATTTTTTTAATAGTTGTTTAACATCTACTCTTTTCTGGTCAATTCCAGAAATTGCACTGATTTTTTTCTTGAATCTACCAACTATTGTATAAATAACAATTTTCTGTTCTTCTCTGGCTGCTTTTTCACAAACACAAATTTCCTTTGGCAAACCACAAATTGGACAAATCTCACTCATTTTATAGATTTAATCCTCGCAAGAGTTCTTTTGATTTCTTTTAACCTGCCGGGATTCTTTACTGTCCCCCCAATTGCTGCACTACTCCTTTCCTTAGCCAATTCTAGCTCTAATTCTCTTTTCTTTTTTAATAATTCCTCTTTTTTCATTTTTGAAATTTCTTTCTGTCTTAGAATCGCCATATCCCAATATTATTTGTTTTTAAATTATTTAAATAGGATAAATTATCTTTTTCCCTGCTTGGATTTTGGTCTGAACTTGGAATACTTACAGTTTCTGCAGTGTATTTTTCCTGCTCTCACTTTTTGAGGGTTTGCTCTCATCTTGTGCTTACATCTGAGGCAAACAAACACATTTTCAAATAACCTTCTATAGATAACACCTCCAACCTTTTTTGCCATAAATATAGAAGATTATAAATTTTATACTTAACCAAAGGCAAGAAAACTACCTAATTTGTTAGGTGGATGAATTGCCTAGAAATAATTTTTTTGAATAATAATATGGTTAAAGTTAGGAAATTATGAGGGCAAGCAAAGTTATGAAAAATAAACCATCTTTGTTGGTTTTGTGTTTGATGATGATTTCTATGGTATTTGTGAGTGGTTGCACTACAGAAACAGAGTATTCGGAGTATCTAAAAACGGAGCATCCTCCAACAAATATAGATTTTTTTACTTCTACTGAAGAAGGAAAGTTTATAATGTTTCGCTTTTTATTAGAAGATGCTGATGGATATAATACGATAGGAGATGGTCATGTGGAGGTAGAAATATCTGATAAAATGAATAATACTCTTTATTTAGAAGAATTTGATGTAAAAGCCTCAGAATTTGTTGATGAGGTAGAAAAAGCGTACGAGTGGAGAGTCCCTAAATCAGAGATTAAAAAATCAGTTTTTTCATATGGAACAGGTATATTAACATTTACAACACCAAGTGGAAAACAATTTAAAGCAATAGATGATTCTATTTCCGTGCCTCAATATACAGAAGAGGAACTTACCAAATTGAACGAGCAGAAATATTTAGAAAATGCTATTGAGATTAACAAAAAACAAAGAAAGGGTAGTTTTGAAATTACTGTTGTTAGAGTTGGATTTTTTAGCCCTATAACAGAATATGGTGAAAGAAAAGAGTATTTTAGAGTTGATTTGGAAGTTAAGAATATTGGTGTAGAGCCAGGGTATTGGTGTTCTGGATTTGTAATTCTTGATAAAAAAGGCAACCAATATGATAAAGAATATTATTCTGGAGAAGGTGAATTAGATACAGGAAAAATATATGAAGGCGTAACTAAAAAAGGTTTTATGCTTTTTGAGACTTTGCCTAAAACTACTACTTCTGCAGAATTTAGGGTTGAAGGAGGATATGATGACGATTATAATAAAATTGTTTATAGGTTTGATTTACCATTAACTTAAAATAAATAATTGTTCTATTTAATATCTGGTTTTTGGCAGCAAATAGACTTTCTTATATTTAGCCGAAGGTTACCCAAACCACTATAATTATAACACTGTAATTGATGTCTCTCTACTTTTCTCTTAAAAAACTGAAGTTTAACGTTGGAAGTTCCTCAACTTGTTGGGGGTAGTTTACCAAGATCATTTTCATTAAAATATTTCTCAATAACCTCCTTATTTTTAAAGGCAAATTTCAAATTTTTTATATCCTCTTTTGGGAACCACCTATACTCTTTTACTTCTTCATTTGGTTTTACTTCCCCCTTGAATTTACCCTTGAAAACTAGGACAACTGCATACCAGTTAATTTTGGGTATAATTTCATCAAAATAACCAAAAAATTCTGGTTCAAAATTAATTCCCACCTCCTCTTTTACTTCCCTTTTAACAGCTTCTACTGCAGATTCGCTGGATTCAATATGTCCCCCTGGAATACACCAGTTATTTTTAAATGGCTCCACTTTTCTTTTTGTCAGTAAAACTTTATTATCTTTTTCAATTATTGCTCCTACAGTTGCTTTAACCATTATCTGATTAATAGACATATCCAAGTATAATTCCTCCTTCCTCTTTTAAATCTCTATCTGTAGTTACTTTATTTTTTGGTGTGGAAACAAGCAGAAATCCTACTCCTTCTCCCGGTAGATATCTGGACTTAAATTTGGTTATCTCTTTTTTCTTGAAAGAAGATCTTGGCTTCACAACCTTCAATTCATTTATTTTGTTTTTCAGTTTTACAAGGGGTTCCTGATAGTTATTTCTCATTAAAACATTATAACTCTCTATATAACCCTTCTCCTTTAGAATATTCAAGATATTTTTGACAAGATTGCTATTTCCTACAACAGTCTCTTTCTTCCCTACTCTCTCAGCATTTTTTATTGCTGAAAAAACATCCGCAAGTAAGTCGTGTCTCATAAACTATAAAAGTAATTAAATAATGCCATGTGGTAAAAAAAGAAAGAAAGGGAAAATAAAGGCCCATAAACTAAAAAAGAGGAGGAAAAAAATGAGACATAAGACTAAATAATACTTACTTTAAAGTCATTTCATAATTCCTACCTTTTCTCTTTCTCTTAATCAAACCTCTTTTCTCCAAACTCTTTGATATCCTGCTTGTTTGTGCTTTGGATAAATTAATTTTTCTAGAAATTTTCCTCTGAGAAAGTTTCTTTTCTTTAGACAGGACATTTAAAAATTTTCTCTCATCTTCTGTAAGACCATAATCCTTAATTTTTTGGCTTCTTTTAAAGAAGATAAAAACACTAACTATTGCAACAATTATAAGAACAGTAAAAATTATAACTGCAAAGTTGTCAGAGCCTAGAGCCTGCTCATAAAATATTGAAACATCATAGACTTCTCCAAGTCTCGGAGTACTTTTCCATTCTATATAGATATTCCTTCCATCTGTCTTTTGTATGCCCTTAACAGGATAATAAGGATGTTGTGTTACCTCTCCCTCCTGCTCTGCCAAAATATATCCTTTTGGAAGAAAAATCTTTAAATTAAAATTATCTGTTGGAGTAGAAATTATATACCTATCTGAAAAAACGTTATAATCTTTGGTTGGGGTTATTAAACCATAATAATTGAATGACATACTGATTTTGTTAGAGTTGAAATTTTTACAGGAAACCAAAGTTCCCGCCCCCTCATACCCCTGTTCACATTCTATTTCCTTTGAATTAGCAAAAATTTGTAAATCTGTTACAGGGTGGATTATATAATAATTGAATTTAGTAACATTTTTTGGAAAAGTTAGATATATACTCTCTTTCATTACTCCACTCTCTTGGAGTTTCACTTCAATCTCACAGTTACTGTATTTTGTCGGTAAATCCCCTAAAACAGGGAGAATCAGCAAAAAAACCGCTAATAGAATAATTATCTTTTTCATAAGAGTATTTTTTAAAAAATAACGCTTAAATAATAAATAATTTTATATATTAAGTTATGGTTAGTAAAAAGAAGGAAAAACCAAAAGATTCAAAAGTAGGTTTAGAGAAACTTTTAGATCAAAGAAAAGCAGTAATAAAAGTTGTTGGTGTTGGTGGTGCAGGAAATAATACTGCTACGAGATTAATGGAAAGTGGTAGTAATAGTGCAGAAATAATTAGTGTAAATACAGATGCACAGCAACTTTTGTATTGCAAGGCAGATAGGAAGGTATTAATAGGTAAAGACCTTACAAAAGGTCTCGGTGCTGGTGCAGACTCTGCACTAGGTGAAGAATCTGCAAAAGAGAATAAGCAGGAAATAGGTGAAATTTTAAAGGGGGCAGATATGGTTTTTGTTACTTGTGGTCTTGGTGGAGGAACTGGAACAGGAGCAATTCCTATAATTGCTGAGTTGGCAAAAAAAGCAAATAGTCTAACTGTCGGAGTTGTTACAATGCCTTTTACGATGGAAGGTAAACAGAGGATGGATACTGCATTAGTAGGATTAGACAGATTAGAAAAAAATGTAGATACTCTAATTATAATTCCAAATGATAAACTTCTTGAGATTGTACCAGATGTTTCAATAACTACAGCTTTTAAAATTGCTGATGAAGTTTTGGTTAATGCTGTAAAAGGAATCACAGACTTAGTTACCAGACCAGGACTTGTAAACCTAGACTTTGCTGATTTGAAGGCGGTTATGAAGGATGGTGGTTTGGCTATGATTGGATTGGGTTCGAGTGATACTGAAAATAAAAGTTTGGAATCTGTTGAAAGAGCTTTGAATAATCCTCTGTTGGATGTTGAAATAGAAGGTGCAAAAGGGGCTTTGATTAACATTTCTGGAGGAAAGGATATTACAATAAAAGAGTGTCAGGAAACTGTTGAAAGGATTTCTTCAGTTTTGGATCCAAGTTCAAAAGTAATCTGGGGAGCAACTATAGATAAAGAACTTGGAGATTCTGTTAAAACCTTGCTTGTAGTCACAGGTATAAATTCTCCACAGGAATTTATCAAAGGAGATGAGTATAAAGAGATAAAAAAGAAGGAAGTTGAAAAGACTCTTGGAGTAGAAATCGTTGAGTAGAATAATTGGAAGGATTAAGGGATTTTAGATTAGGGGTAAAACCGGTAAATTTAGTAGATTCTATTGAAAAATAGAAATTAACAGTTTACTTAATATTCTCAATAATTCTTTCAACCAATTCATTTATTTTTTCTCCTCTATACCCTAAATCTCCTCCCTGATTAAAACCTTTTTTTATGCTTTTAAAACCTTTTTTTGGATTTGGTAGAGTGAATATTAATTTCTCTTTTCCCTTAGGCTCTTTTCTGGGAATTAATTTTTTCAGTGTTTCTTCTCTTACCTCTCCATAGGTTATATAATCTTTTGCTTTTTTAAGCATCCCTAAATTATAGTTGTTGTTTTCTAGAACAACCAGATTATTCTTCCTTTTTAGACCCAGTAAAATCAGGGTATCTTCTATTTCTTTTCTTACCCCCCATTTTCCTCTTAGTCTGATTGCTGCAATCTTTTCCATAAATAATTAAAAATTTAAACTATCTATAAAATTCTTTACCCCCTCTAATTCTTTCAAACTTAGACTTGCAACTTTTTTGTTAATTTTAAATTTTTCCAAACTCTTTTTTGCTTCTCTTTTTGTAACTTTTTCTCCAAAATTATTTCTCCCTATTATAATTGCTTCTCTAATCGCATTTTTTGCTTTCTTATCTGTTTGTTTTAAGAATTCCCTAAAAATTAACTCATTCTTTTTTGGAATTTTTGGTTTTAGTAAAATAACCCTTGAGCAAACTTTTGGTATGGGGGAAAAAGAATCTGGAAAAACTTTTCTGTCTAATTCTATTTTGAAAAAAAGATTTGAGATTAAAGAAAGTTTTGTTTTCTTTTCAGAAATAATTTTAGCAAAACCTTCCGGCAGGAGTAGAACAGCAAGTTTGAAATTAACATAGATTAATCTCTGAATCAAAGCCTCAGAAATTGAATAAGGGATATTTGCCACGACCTTATCAAATTTTGGAAGCTTAACCTTAAGTGCATTGGCAAGAATTGGTTTTAGTTTTTTACTATCTATTTTTTTCAGAGCAGAAAATAAGTTTTTGTCTTTTTCTATTACATAAACTTTTTTTGCTTTTTTAGTTAGTAGTTTTGTTAAATTTCCTGTTCCAGGACCAATTTCTAAAATAGTTTCATCTTTCTTTATTTCTGCTAATTTTACAATTCTTACTAAGACTTCTCTGTCAGTAACAAAGTGCTGGTCTAATTTCATTATCTTTGTATATTATTCTAAAACTTTTATTTTATCCACTTCTTCCTTTAAGGTCCCCAATTCTGTGTTTAAATTTGAGATAATTTTATTTAATTCATCCATCTCAGCCCTACTTTCTTTTCCACCCTCCAATTTCATTCCTCTTGGTTTTAATAAACCAGAAGATAAGGTTGAGGCTGTTTCACTTGCTTTTTTATACATTTTGTTCAGGGTATTTATATTATTTCCCCTTATTTCTTCCAACCTATTTACCAGATTAAACAATTTAGCCATTCCATTTAGATAATTTTCAAGATTCTGGAGAGTTTTAATAGTCTCCCTATATTTCCCTACTCTAATAAAGAGAGGTGCAAAATCCCCTTTTTCTTCAGATTCCTCCGTGGATTTTGGTTCTGTGCTCGGATTTTCTTCCAAACTGATTTTTTCTTTAGGAACTTCAAACTTTTTAGGTTCTTCTATCCTTTCCTCTTGTCTTGATTGTTTTTCTTCTTTTACTAACTCTAAAACAGCCCCCTCTATACTCTGGTAAGAATAACCCTGCTCTTTTAGAGTAGAATAAATTTCATCTATTGTCTTTCCTTCCCTATGAAGTTCTTTAACTTTAGCTAAAATATCTTTTTTGTTTTCAGTTTGCTTTTCTTTTCTTTCTTCTTCAGATAGCTCTTTTTTGTTTTCAGTTATTTCTTCTTCAGATAAATCTTCTGTCTTTTCATCTGATGGTAATTCCGAATTAGGAGTTGTAGATTCTTCAAAGGGAGAGGTATATCCTGGACCTAAATCTTCTTTGACAGGAAGTTTTCTCCTACTGACCCCTTCCTTCAAATCTCTAACAAATTTATTATCTTCCATAAAAACAAGTTCTTTTTTATATATTTATGAATAATTTTAAAGCACTTGGACTTTTCTATTCCTGTGGATCAATAAAATCAAAGAATAGAGTAGAATTACAAACAAAAAGGCCAGGACTTGCAGCTCTTTTTTTTAAATTACTAAGTGAAATTGGAAAACCTGATATAAATAAAAGTACAACTATTACTGTTTGCCTAAAAGATAAAAAATTAAATGATTTTTTTAGAGTTTTTGGAATAAACCTGCCTTTAAACAAAAATAATTTACCAATAAAAATTTTGGATAAAAGTGAAAAAAGAGTTTATTTTTTGAAAGGATTTTTTGAGGGAAAAAGTTCAATCTCAGTAAAAAACAGAATTATAAAAATTTCCGGGAAAAGAGGGCAATTAGAACAAATAAAAAAACTTCTGGAACTTGAAAATATAGAGGCATGGATCTATAAAAACAGGAATTATTTTTCTTTGAACCTTGAAGGAAAAATCAAGTGTACGATTTTTAAAGAGAAAATTGGTTTTTTGAGTGAAGAGAAAAAAGAGAAATTAGAGAAACTTGTTTCTTTTAGGTTTAAATAATAGACATGTGAAATTAGTGCTAAGCTTAATTCTATAGAGTATTAAATTCCTTACAATTTTATAGTTAACCAAAGGCAAGAAAACTCCCGAATTTATTGAGGGGAGATGAATTGCCCTTAAATAGTTTAAAAACATAATTAAATATGGTTAGAGTCAGAAAAACAGTTAAATGCAAAATAATAAAACCAACAGAGTTAAAACTAAAACATTTAAATAAAGAACATAACA
>JAGXOI010000059.1 GCA_023659975.1 Candidatus Aenigmarchaeota archaeon LH_S4 | reverse complement strand
CTAGTTGCTGGAAGCCACTTCCAAAAATCAATTTGGTGGTGGAGGATGTCACTATTTCTGTTTGCAACATGAGTATAAATTTGTGTTGTTTGTAAATTTTTATGGCCTAATAATTGCTTAATATATCCCATATCCACTCCTGCTTCAAGTAAGTGAGTGGCAAAACTATGTCTAAAACTTCGTGGTGTTGGCTTTTTTGCTTATTCCTGCTTTTTTAGTAGCATTTTTGACTATTTGTTGGACTGTTCTCTCGCTATATATTCTTCCTCTTTCTGAAATTAAAATTAAACTATACTTCTTTGTTCTGTTTTCTTCCAAAATTTGTTTTAATTTTTTGTGTAAGAAAATAACTCTTTCCTTTTCTCCCCTCGTTTTTTCAAGTTAATTATGACATTTAACAAAAACAAAGTAAAAAAACATTTTACAGCCTCTGCTTTAATTATTAATAAAGAAGGAAAAATATTATTAATCAATCATAAAAAATTGGGTGTGTGGCTTTATCCAGGAGGGCATATTGAGGAAGGAGAAACTCCAGATGAAACGGTTGTACGTGAAGTTAAAGAAGAAACTGGTTTGGATATAAATATAATTGGTAGCAGAGACAATAATTTATCTGACTCAGAGACAGATGTTTCTGTTTTACATCAACCTTATGTTATATTATGTGAAAAAATAAATGGAACTAATGAACACTATCATATAGACTTAGTTTATTTATGTGAGATAAAATGTGAAGATAATATTGAGCTATATTATAATCATAGAGAATCTCGCAGTATTAGATTTTTTGGATTAGAAGATTTAGATAATATAAAATTGTTTCCTAACTTTAGAAAACTGATTGAGAAAGTACTAAAAGGAAGGGTATAATATTTATTTTAGATGCCCGAAAATTGACTCTCACAAAATTAGAAATTTTGCTCGGCACTTCCGTGTTTGCCTAACAACCGTTTTACTGAAAATCTCTTGTAGGAATTTTCCCAAATTCGCTTTCAGCAAACTTCTCTTAATAGCGATGTTATCTGCAATTCCGTCGCCTTACAGAAGAAATAAGTTAGTGCCTCCTTCTTGATAAAATTCCAATCTCTTAATTTTATCTTCCAATAACTCCATCCAAACATTTACATAAGAACCAAATCCAGCATTAATTGCCGTTGTTTTTCCAACTTTGCATTTTGTAAAATGTTCGTGCATATGACCTCCAATGCAAACACATGGGTGGTATTTGTCAATAATTTCTTTGGCAATTAATGAACCGTAATGATAGCCATATCTTGGAGAATCTTTATCTGTGATTTCATCAATTGGTGTATTGAATGGCACATTATGGGATAAAAAAATAACTGGTTTTGATGCTTTTCCAAAAAGAGAAGCAACTTTCTTTGAATCTCTTTCATATTCTCTTTTTATTTTTGCCAATTCTTTTGGCTTTAGTCTTTCCAAATCTTCTTTATATTGTGGATATTCTGGACCTGAAGAAATTCCATGTCCTATTATTTGATAATTTCCAATATCCACAATTCTATGATGCACATCAATAATGTTGGAAAGTCCTTTTGTAAGCGTTCTATAATGGTCTTGTTTTAGGAAATCCCAATCTGAATTTCTTTTTTTTGTCCAATCCCAATTTCCTGGAACAATATAAACTGGAACATCAAAAGAATTAAGTTGTTCTAATATTTTTCTCCCATCAGAAAGAGATTTTTTAATCATTTTTTTTGCTTCTCTTTTTCCTACTAAATCATACCATTCTACTTTAGAATTAGGATTTTGTAAATTTTCTCTTAATGCTTGAAACATATACTTTCTTGGAGCATCTGAACAAAAATCCCCTGGAGCTATAATCGCATCAAAGCCTTCAAAGTAAATGTTTGGCTTATTTCCATGCAAATCTCCAACTATTAAAAATTTCATTGTCATTATTAATCAAGATTGGAAATAACTTATAAATCTAATGGAAAGCAAGCAGATTTGATAAAAGTTCGGCGGCAGAACTCTTCGGCATTTTTCTGCTTCACAGAAAACCGGTTGCACCTATGCCTCGGTCACTTCGTTCAGGTCATATAACAGCGATTAAGACTTCGCTCCGTTGCACTCCACTACACCCTTTGGGAAATAAATCCTTCGGGTTTACTTCTCCTAATCGCGATGTTATACGAAATTCACTACGCCCCACCTACAAGAAAAACCTTTATAATATATCTTTAATCTATCTAAAATATGGAACAAAAATTTCAAAAAATAAAAGAATTTGTTGAAAAAGAACTTTCCTGTTCTGCCCATAGCATGGATCATGTAGTAAGAGTTTATAATCTATCTTTGCATCTTGCCGAAAATGAGAATGTTGATTTAGATGTTTTAAAAGCGTTTGCCTTATTACATGATATTGCAAGAGTCAAAGAAGATAATGATCATACTGGAAAAACAGACCATGCAATCTTAAGTTCCGAAATGGCAGTTCCGATTCTAAAAGAACTTGAGTTTTCAGATAAAAAAATAAAACATACTCAAAATTGCATTATCTCTCACAGATATAGAACAGGAAATGAACCAAAGACAAAAGAAGCTCAAATTCTATTTGATGCAGATAAATTAGATACACTCGGTGCAATTGGAATAGCAAGAAGTTTTGTCTGGGTTGGAAGAAATAATGCCAAAATTTATAC
>JAGXOI010000058.1 GCA_023659975.1 Candidatus Aenigmarchaeota archaeon LH_S4 | reverse complement strand
GGTTTAGGAACTGCAACAATTTTATCTATTCTACAAAAATCTCTTTTTTTCTTTTCTTTAAATTCAAAGGGAACTCTTCCTATTAACTGTTTTTTATTTTTTGGCTGTATCTTTCCATTTTTTTCATCAAAAAAATAAATAGAAGTAATCTTATCTTCCATCATTTCATTAATATTAGGAATAATTTTTACATCTGTAACAATTACAAAGGTATCTGATTCTCCAATATACAAGGGTCTTTCTGGATTTTCTAAACTTGTTCTTAGTTCATTTAAATCATTTTTATATCCAAGAATAAATATAAAATAAGAAATAGGATTTATATACTCCTTAATAAAAGGTGATGAAGGAGTATTTTTTTTTAATTTCTTCATCAGAACCATATTTGTATGTTTTTCCGGAATTTTATCATTTTCTATTTGTTTATAGTCATCACCTAAAGTTGGGTTGAACTTTAAACTTATTTTATATTTTTCATGAAATTCCTTATAGTATGAGTCTCTTTCAAGTCCTAAAGCATTTGCTAAGAGACCTTGTATTGTTGTGAATGGTGGGATGGAATAACTTAAGATACTTATAGTAGAAAGAGGTTTTCTGAATGTTGAAATATAAGGAATTTCTAATTTAAATCTCAAACATTCCAATTTTTCTTGTTGTTTTGTACTGACCATATTATAAGATATTTAGAATTTTTTTAGTAACTTACTTTAATAGAAATATAATTTCATCAACAGCTTCTGTTGGTGTTTTGATAGTTATTTCATTGTCCTCTAAAACTTTTTTAACCTCTTCTTCATTACCAATTGTTCCAGAAAGAATACCTGCATAAATTGTTTCCCCCTTAAGCATTGTAAGAACTTCCTTTAATCTGTTTGTATCGACCATCTTATTTTCTTTTAGTATCAATGCTTTTTGCAATAAATGATTATATTTACTTTGTAAAGCAATTAATAAAATATTTGGTGTAAAATCTGTTAATAGTCTTGCCTGCTTTGAATAATCCGATATATTTTTGAATGATTCTAAAACTATTTTTACTCTTCTGATTCTATCATCTTTATTTCCCACATATTTATCATAGATAATACCTTTACTTTCATGACTTTTCTGGTCTAATTCCTCCTCACCACCAATCTTTTGCAAATCAATAGACAATCCTGCTTTATAAATATTAACACCAAGTTCTACATTTACTATATCCCCACCTTCTTTAGATCCTTTAGTTTCAGCACAAGATTTTGCTCTTGTTAATAAATCAAGAGTAGAATTATCCTGAAAAGGTAATAATCCCATAGCAGGAGACATTTTTACTGGTGATACTCTTATATTAGATCCACCTTTCTTTTCATCAGTCTTTTTAATCGGCTCCATGAACCCAAATAAATCACATAAAACGCAATTTTTTATATCTCCGCAAGTTTTACCATCTTTGTCTGAGATACAGTAATCTTTTTTATCAACCCTCCTCATAATTGCCTCTTTTAAATAATGTCTCATTGCTTGGCCACTAACATACGGATAATCTACATTATCCTTTTTGTATCTCTTAATATCCACTAAATTACTCCCTCCTATTCCTGAATTTAAATTCGTTAAATCTGTTTCGGACAACCAAACCAAACTAATCGCTTTTTTTCCCACTTCCATAATCTTTATTATTATAATTAATACCTAAATAAAATGTTGAATAAACCAAAACTATATCTTTTACTTCATCAAAATTTGATTTATATTTATTAATTAGTTCAATTAAATTTTTAAATGCTTTTTTTAGTATTGCCGATTCATAGGTTTCACATTTTTTTCCATCATTACCTATTTTTATTGCTCTTAAACTAATATTTTTTATAACTTTTTCAAATTCTTCTGTAGATCTCACTCTATCCAACTGGTAAATCTCTGAAATATATGTTTTTCCTACTGTACCTATAATCCATCCAGCTTTACGCATAGTTTCCAATTCTTCTAATTTAAACTGAACCATTTTAAATACACCTCCAACTCTCCATAATTATATTTAATTTATCTTTTTTATCTTTAAAATCACCAATATCTTTTTTAAAACCAACAATACAATTCTTTCTTATTTGAAATGCTTTGGCAAAGGTTTTAAATTCATCCATTAAAAGACCCTTTGACATTAAATAATGATTTTCATTAGATAACTCATTATCTATATTTCCCTTTTTAAGAGGCTTTGCATAAGCATGAATAACAAAAGAAGAATAAGGCAGCCAATAATATTTACAAAACATACTTTCAAATACTTTTTTAAGTCTCTTAATATTAGGTATCTTGATATTTTTTATATAAAAATGTCCCTTTTTTATTTCCAGTTCTACCCAATCATCACATAATATTTTATCAGATTCCTTAATGAATTTTGTTTTTTCATACAATTTTTCATAAATGTTTAATAATAGAGAGTAACTGTCAGCTGATTTTGAGTTGGATATATTTGAATGTTCTTTTTGCTCAAAAATTCCTGTATTTGGGTTTCTCATTATATTTTTGAATTTATGTAATTCTTGTAAATTATTCAATACGGGAAATAATAAACAATGTTTATTTGAGTTATTACCATAAACAGAAACAAAAGGGTAATCATCAAGCCATTCAATAGAACCTAAAAACGAACATTTTATACAACAAGCATTTTCTGGCTGTGGTTTTCTAATACCACACAAACTTTTTAACGATGTTGTAGTGGAGGGATATACAAGCTGGGTTAATTTATTTATATTTTTATCAAAAGAAATATAATCATTGCCACATATATCA
>JAGXOI010000057.1:1249-3064 GCA_023659975.1 Candidatus Aenigmarchaeota archaeon LH_S4 | reverse complement strand
ATATTATTGGCTAAGATTTTGGAAGTAGACTTCTTGGCTATTTTAAGTTAAATTTAACCGATAAAAGGTTTATGGGTAGCAAAAAGACTCTTAATAAAAAACTGAAGCTTATTTCAGTTTCAAAAAGATCCGCTCCAAGGTGGGCAGATATCAAGAAATTTGGATTAAAGAGAGCCAGGACTAGAAGAATCAGAGCAAATACCAAAAATTGGAGAAGAAATAAATATAAAATATAATTGCTTCTTAAATTTATTATCAATTAAATAGATGAAAGCTAAAACAAAAAAAGAATATCAGATAAAATTACCAACTATCTTTGGAGAAAAAATAATAGGTAAAACAAAAGGAGATAAGCCAGAAAAGATAATAGGCAGGAAATTTTCTGTATATCTGAGAGATATAGATGAAAAAGCACAAAAATATTATTACAAATTTGATTTTAAAATCAGTAAAATTGAAGAAGATAAAGCATTGACTTCTATAGGAGGGCATGAAACTTCAAGAAGTTTTATCTCAAGGAGTGTAAAAAAATTCTCAACAAGGATAGATGGATATGTAAAAGAAAAAACAAAAGATGGTAGAGAATTGATTTTAAAACCTCTTGTAGTAACAGCAAAAAATATTCAGCCAAGTGTTGCAAAAAGATTGAGAAAAAAAATGGAAAAGTTTTTGGAGTTGTATATTTCTGGAAATAATTTTGAAGACATTATGAATAAAATTTTGAATGATGAACTTCAGAGGGACTCTAAAAAGATATTAAATATTATTTACCCAATAAGTATTGTTGAAATAAGGAAAACTGAAGTGAAATAAGATTAACTAAACAACTTTCTATACCAAGGAATCTTAAATTCTTTTCCACTCAATCTTGCTGCTAGACTCTTTATTTTTAAACTTGCCTTTGAATATGGTTTGTGATGAACTACAGGCATTCTTTTTGCTAAAGCATATCTTACCTGCTTATCATATGGAATTGTTTTAAGAATAGGAAGTTCACCAAGCAAAGTAGCAACCTGCTCTTTTTTCGGCTCATATTTTTTGTTCTCCACCATATTGATTACACCGCCAAGATATTCTTTCTCATTTTCTTCCACGAATCTAATAGATTTTAACAAATCTGTCAAAGCAGGCAATTCTGGTGTTGTAACTCCAATAACCTCACCGGAAGATTTTAAAACAGATAAGGCTTCTTTTCCTAATCCTGGGGATCCATCAACCAAGATATAATCTAATTTACCTACCAAGTCTTTTAGACTTGATGCCAAAAATTCAGGATTTACTCCTTTCAAATCATTTATATTTATTGAGGCAGGTACAATTTTTAAACTGCTTGGTAGAACATGCATAACATCATAAATATCTACTTTTCCTTTCAAAACATCGTGTAAAGACTTTGGGTATAATGGTATTCCAGCATGAATTCCTAAATTAGGAGTTGTTAGATTACCATCAATAATTAGAACATTTTTTCCAAAGTCTGTTAAAGCTGTTCCTAAATTAAAAGTTAAGGTTGTCTTACCAACCCCTCCTTTTCCTGATAGAATACCAATTACTTTGGTTTTCACCATAATAATTACTTGTTTATAAAAGGATGGGGTTGCAGGGATTCGAACCCCAATTAACTGGTTTCTTCTAAATCATCTGCCACCTTCTTCTTGTGAAGTAAGAAGGAAAATGCATCAAAACTCCATTTTCCTTTTTTGGCTTAAGCCTTTTTAATTGACTTAACCAATAAAAGGCTTCTTACTAACCAACTTAATTTTTTGGCTTAAGCCTTTTTAATTGACTTAACCAATAAAAGGCTTCTTACTAACC
>JAGXOI010000057.1:0-1153 GCA_023659975.1 Candidatus Aenigmarchaeota archaeon LH_S4 | reverse complement strand
AACCAACTTAATTTTTTGGCTTAAGCCTTTTTAATTGACCTAACCAATAAAAGGCTTATCTGGAGCCAGTCGTGCTGCCATTACACCACAACCCCTATAATAAGATTTGTATTAATTTTAAAATTAGATGGTTTATGCGCTGGTGGTCTAGTTGGTTATGATATGGGCTTGCCAAGTCTGTGACCTGGGTTCAAAGTCAGCATTTAAAAAATTAGGGCTGAAGAAATTCCCGGTCAGCGCAGGTGACATCCTCCACCACCAAATTGATTTTTGGAAGTGGCTTCCAACGATGAAATTATGCTATTGAGACTCATCGTATATAGTTCCTGCTTCCACGACCCGACTTGCTGGTTGAACAGTAGAGGTCAAATCTCCACAGGCGTGAATTCCCACTCGTCCAGCGGTATTTATTCCTTCCCTTAATATGTTTATTGCAGAGTTCTTATCTCTTGGTATTTTTACACCACAGTTTTCGCATTTATAGGTTCTCTTTGACAGTGGCATATCTTGTTTATTTCCACAATTAGAACATATCTGGGAAGATGGGTAAAATCTGTCTATTTCTACTAACTCACCTCCAGCACTTTGAGCCTTGTAAGTGAGCATTCCTGTAAAAACAGACCAACTTGCATCAGATATTGATTTTGCCAAATAATGATTCTTAACCATATTTGATACACCTAAATTTTCTATGGCTATGAAATCATATTGTTGTGTAAGGTGGCAACTTAGTTTATGTAGAAAATCCAACCTCTGATTAGTTAAGGTTTCATAACCCCTTGCTAATTTCACTCTTTGTTTGTTCTTATTCTTTGAACATTTCTTTTTCTTAGATAATCTCCTATGCTCTCTTTTGAGTTTCCTTTCAGTCTTCTTTAGGAATCTTGGATTTTCTATAACTGTTCCATCTGATAGAGTAGCAAAATTCTCCAATCCTAAATCTACTCCAACTTTGTTTTCAGGATATTTGTGTTTAACTGACTTATTCTCCAACTCACAACTAAAGGAAACAAACCATTTGTTACTTAGTGTTTTCTTTATTGTAAGGGTTTTTGGATTTCCTTTTGGTATTCTATGCAACTCAATAGGAACAAAACCTATTTTAGAAATTTGTAATCTTCTCTGATTTTTGAACTTGAAACAACCATTATTC
>JAGXOI010000056.1 GCA_023659975.1 Candidatus Aenigmarchaeota archaeon LH_S4 | reverse complement strand
ACAGGACATGTCCGTCCATATTTAATTATGTTTTAAAAGTATTTAAGGGGCAATTCATCTACACGACTAAAGTCGGGAGTTTTCTTGCCTTTGGTTAAATATAAAATCTTAAACTTATTTCTCACAACATAAAACTAAATCAGAGTATGCTGTGTTATTGCCTATGTGTGCATTTGTGTCTGATGATATAGAAATGACTTTAACTTCTTCTCCCGAACATGACGTAGCAAAAACACAATCCAAGCTCCCACTTGTCAACTCCACACAAACATTCTTCTTGTAGGGGAAGTCATCTGTGCCAGTGTAATTGTATTTCTCAACCTGAGCGTTTGTGTCCCCAGAAAGAGTTACTAAACCCGTAAAGCTTGGTCCAACTGTAGTTTTACAATCTCCAGTTCCTGTCGTGGTCTGGACAGAGGATATATTTGAGCAGCAGAGTTTGTAATCATAATTTCCAGCGGTATTTGTTTCTGCATGTGAGTTATTTTGAGCAGAGAGGGCTAAAACTTCTGTTTCTGAACCGCAGCTTCCTGTTTTTATTGAGCAGGAGAAGGCTGCTGGTGGTGCAGTGGAAACACAATCAGAATCATCATCATCTGTATACCCATCACAATCATTATCTTTTCCATCAGTACAAAATCCTGATTCATTTACATCGTAATCTTCACAGTCGCAGTTACAAAGTACACTCAGATTGTTGTGAGCAGGTGCTGAGTCACCGGTACCAGAACAATCATAAGAACGACTTTCACATTGATTTATAGCCAAATCACATTTATAATCCAGGAAGTTTATCCCAGAACATTTATCCAGTCCATCACAGTCTCCAAGTGCTGTGCATTCAGGACCAGTACAAGTCATATAGCCGTAATCCATCGTATTTCCATAAATCTTAATAAGTAGTTTGTGCTCTCCTGTAGAAAGCCCTGTAAAATTTATCTCCTGAACAGCCTCTTTTTTGATAGTTCCTGTTGTTGGATGAGTTGTTACTGGCTCATAAGTTTCTGTTCCAGGTTCAGCAACATAAAAACTTATAACTTCAATTGGAACATCTTTTGTCCCTGTATTTCTCAGATAAATTTTACAATTCCCTAAATTATCAAGTTTAAGATCTGAACCCGCTATTTCAAATTGCTGCTCTATTTGTTTACCTGAGACATTAGCAGCTTCTTTAGTTGTAGAAGAAATTCCATAATAAGCGGTTGAAACAACTCCAACGGTAACCGATGCTAATAGAATAACAGCAAGAGCTGGAGTAACCCCTTTTAAAAATGATTTTTGCATAATATAATTATTCAAATACTTAAATAATAAAATAATATAAAGAGGGGAATTTATGGATTTATTCACAATTATTGATTTTGTTATATTTCCTTAAAATATAATGGACTACAAAAGCAGGATTAATAGAATTTCCCCAAACCTGGATGATTTACTAATATTTTTTCTAATTTTATTGTTAATACCTTCTCTAATAATAGCCCATTTTACATCTTTTAATTTATTCTCAGCATATGTCTTATTAATTGTTTCTTTTCTTAGTATTTTTACCTTGAGTTATCTAACCATAGAGAAAGTAAAGATTAGTGAGATAAAAAAAGTAGGTGCTAAATATCTTGTTTCTGGGTTATCTCTGCTTTTAATCGTGTTATTAATACCTACTATAATCCTAGCAAATTTGGTTCAGTTACCATTTGTTTTTATATATGTGATTTTAGTTATTGTTTTCTTTATAGTATTGGTATATTTGAAAGTAAGGGTTGTATGAACTTCATAGCTATTATTGTGAAACTAACTATAAAATAGCCCCGCGCGGATTCGAATGCCGCCGAACTTCAAAAAGTTCGATCATTTACCCTATCTTCGACTTCGTCTCAATAGGCTCTCCGCGGTCACTGGCTTACTTCAATCATAGCAACAAGTTGCTCTTTTCTTTGTTATAAATTCCAAAGGCCAGCATCCATAACCCTCTTATCTTCCTTAATTTATTTTTTTACGTTCTAAAGAAAGAAGGGTTTGGCCACTAGACTACGGGGCTATAAATTAATTTATTTTTTACTTTTATCCACCAAAATCGAAATTCTCTTCAATTAAGCCAAAAACTTATCCTTCAAAATTGTAATTTTCAGTAATCTCTCCCCGAACAAACAAATTTCCATTTTCATCTATCCCCTCACTTTGTCATTGTGAAGTATCCTTGAAAAATTGATTTATAATTTGTGTTATATATTACAGAAACTTTAAATATAATCAAACAATCTATTATTATGACAACAATTGAGGAGCACAAAAAAATAATTTTCCAGTATCAAATATGCACTTAAACAAATCCAATCCTTTTATTCTTCCCAAAATCATAGGGACATCATCTGAATCTGCAATCGCAACAGAAGATTCAAATTCAACCTCATCAATCTTGAGTTTCAATTTATGAATGTAAACAATTAATTTTACACCAGGAACAACCCCTTTTATTTCAGCATATTTGCCAGTTGTTATGTCATCCACAATAAGATTTCCAGTATATCTTGGTAGAACAGAAAAGTCAGCACCTGTGTCTGCTAATACTTCATCAAATATTATCCATTTATTTTTCTTAATTGAAAAGATTTCTATCTCTATTCTTGGTCTTTTGACTATTTCAAATACATCACTTTTCTCTTCTCTATACGGAACTTCCACTTTCATATTAAGCAAACTAAGATTTTCTCCTTTGTCCTCCAAGCTATTGCCACCCTACTCTTTGGATATTTTGCACTAATTTCATCATATGCTTTTGTTGGATTTAGGCCTTTCCAAACTTCTTTCCCATCAACCTTTATAACATACTCAAATTTCTCTTTTTCCATCTTCTCTCACCTAAATTAATTTAGTTTTAGAACATTTAAAGAAAACTATCCACCAAAATCAAAATTCTCCTCAACTAGTCCATTAATAAATAAATTTATTTTTCCATGTACCAATCTTCATATCCCTTTTTACAGAATAATCCCCAAGAAAGCTACCGAATTTATTGAGGGTAGATGAATTGGGTTTAAAGTAAAATTTTTTTAAAGTGCAATATATTAAGAG
>JAGXOI010000055.1 GCA_023659975.1 Candidatus Aenigmarchaeota archaeon LH_S4 | reverse complement strand
TCTTCTTACCATAACTGATTTAAAGGCTCTAAATTAGAGGATTTCTACAGAACCAGATTACCTAAAACTGAGGGATATAGGATTGATGAAGAAATATATAGAGTGTGTCTGGAATCTATCTCAAATTGTGAGAATTATGGGATTGTAGGAGGTAGTGGTGTTTCTTTAAATATATATCCAAAATGTGGTATAGAGGCTACAAGAAAAACGGATGATATAGATATTAGTATATACCCACAGATTACAAATTCTGAACTATTTTATCAAGAGGGTAACAGTATACAGAGATATTTGAGTGATAGAGGGTATGACACAAAAGTTAGCTGTACTTTGCAAAGACATAGGTAACACTTCTATAAAAATATTAAGATAAAAAACTTTAAATAGATTTAAATAATTTTATCTAACTATATTCAAACTCAAAATTAACAACAAGAACTAAAATCTCTATATCGAAGATAGTTATCACTCTTACTTTTTCTCTAATTAACCTTGATTTCAGATATATCTCTCTCCTGGAGTTTTCCAATTTAGAACTCTTTTTGGTTTATTGTTGTACCTATCAACAAACCCATTAATTTCTTTGATAAACTCTTCAGGACTATTGAACCATTTCTTCTTTAGAGGCTTTTTAAGAGTTCTAAACCACCTCTCAATCTTTCCATTGCATTTAGGATTGTAGGGTCTTGTCCTTCTGTGTTTGATTCCATTTTCTTCTAAGAACTTGTTGTAGACTTTTGACACAAACTGTTTTCCATTATCTGTCAAGACAGATTCTGGTTTTTCATATTTCTTTACTGCTTCCTTGAAAACCTCTAAGCAATTCTCTGCTGTTTTCCTCTTAAACACCCCAAAACCCACGATAAACCTTGAATGATCATCCAATACCGCAACAATGTAGAACTTTCTATATCCTTTTATCCTGAACTCTGTGAAGTCTGTATGCCACAATTGGTTTGGCTCTTTATATTCATATCTCTTGTATTTCCTCTTTTTCTTCTTCTCTTTTCTTGGCAATCCATTTCTCTCTAAGATGTTATAAACTGTTCTCTCACAGAGTTTATCTCTTAACTCAAGATAAATCTCCTCTGGAGTGTATCCCTGTTTGAAGAGAGAACAGATCCTCTCTTCTAAATCCCTGGGTTTCTTATTCCAAACTCTCTTTGGTGCTTTTGATAAATCTTCTAAACCTCTCTTACCTTTTTCTATAAATCGCTTAGCCCACTTAATTATTGTCTTTCTTGTTGTGTCATAGATTTGGCATAGTCTACTTACTCTTTCTACTTTATTCAGGTAATTTGTTGCTATATTATATCTGAAACCTATTATATTTGTGGATAACATCTTTTACCTGTATTCATAAAGATGTTACCCATGTGCTTACAAATTACAGTTAGCAAACCATCAGCAAATTATGAGATAGAGGTGGTTAAAAAAACACCAGATTCATTCCCAATAAATGCAGTTGGAAATTCTCTCCATTTTTTATTTGAAGATACTGTGAGCTCTGATAGACACAACAAGCAGCCTTTTTTTATACATTTTTCAAGAAGATCCAAAAAATATTTAAATTTGTTTGAGGATAGGGTAAAGAGAGAAATAGAAAATGCGTATGAGGTCAGAGTTCCAGATGCAGAATGCTCTGTTAGGGTAATAAGGCCGGAGGATCTAATTCTTCCAAAACTTATGAGAAAAAAACAAGAGGATATATATGATATTGCATTATTGATAAGATATACAGAACTAGACAAAAATTATCTAGAAGAACATGCTGGAGAATGGTATCATGAAGAAAAATTAACAGAAGATATGTTGAATATATTTGAAGGATTATATAACAAGTATAAATTATAATTTAGTATTTAATTTTAATCTAATTTATGACACATTTAAAAAGGCAGGGAATGCCAAAATTTTGGCCTTTATCTAGAAAAAAGAAGAGATTTGCTCCTGTTCCTGTTCCAGGACCACATCCAAAGAGAGAGTCTTTACCTTTGGTAGTTGTAATTAAAGATATTTTTAAATTTTGCAGGAGTGGAAAAGAAGCAAAGAAGATAATTAAAAACAAGGAGATTTTGATTGATGGCAGAGAAATTATAGAGGAAAAATTTCCTGTAGGATTAATGGATATTTTAACAACAAAAAAGAAAAAAGAAAATTTTTTGGTTTTGCCAGCAAAAAAAGGTTTTGAATTAAAAAAAGTCAGCGAAAAAAATGCGGAAAATAAATATTGTAAAGTTATTGGAAAGAGAATGCTGAAAAAGGGAATGCAACTGAACTTGCATGATGGGCGAAATATTATTCTGCCAAAGAAAGAAAAAGATAAATACAAACTCTGCGATACATTAAAAATTTCACTTAAAAACAAAAAAACACTCGTCCCAAAGGACGGTGCATCGTTTGTGAAACAAACGAATGTTGAAAAAGTTATCCCTTACAAAGAAGGAGAAGAGGTTTTGATTACTGGAGGGAAAAATAGAGGGATAAAAGGAAAAATCAAGGAAATTGTTGTTAAAAAAGATTTGCAGGGTCAGAGAGTTAAAGTTGAAATTAACAAGGAAGACAAAATATTTAAGAGAGATTTGGTTTTTGTGGTTCCTGAAGGTTTTTAAAATTTATTTAAATAGTTTTTATTACTTATTACATTATGACAGATGCAAAAACCAAAATTGAAAATTTCGTGGAAGACACAGTTAATAAAGGAGATAATCAACTTTTAGATATTCTTTGGACTTTTTCCTATTCTATTCCATCTAAGTCTGGTTATCATAATAATCAAGAAGCATTCAAAAATTTCTTCAATAGAAGAATTTGTAACAGAAATTTACAGAAAAAATATGGGATAAATTCATCACAATTTAGAGAAAAGATGAGAATCTTTATAGATTTCTTCGAAAGTATGCCAACTTTTCTTTCAAAGGAAACTTTTGATAATGATGATGAATTATTGAGAGAAATATTATTTAATAAAACATCTAAAATTCTAACACAAAATGTCAATAACAAATTAAATAAATTACCCGAATTAGATAGGGAAATATTATCTTTTACTTTAAATTATATTCCAATTAGAATAACCGATTCGATTAAAG
>JAGXOI010000054.1 GCA_023659975.1 Candidatus Aenigmarchaeota archaeon LH_S4 | reverse complement strand
GACAATACAGGACATGTCCGTCCATATTTATATTTGTTTTTAAATTATTTAAGGGCAATTGAGCTACACGATTGAAATCGGGAGTTTTCTTGCCTTTGGTTAAGTATAATTTTTATCAAATATTCTGATATTATATGATATTAAATATATATTTTCAATTGAATATTTTTCTATACTAAAATTTTGTTTGTATTAAATTAATGGAGATGGAGATAAAGGAATCAAAAGGAAAATTGAAAATTGAATTAGATAGGACAACCCAAAGTTTTGCAAATGCTTTGAGAAGAATAATGATTGCTGAAGTTCCAACTTCTATTATTGAGGAAGTTTATGTAAAAGACAATAATTCTGCTTTACAGGATGAACTTTTGGCCCACAGGCTTGGATTAATACCTGTAAGAGGGGGAGGAACACTTAAATTACAGATAGAGGGTCCTGCAAGAGTGAAATCTGGAAACCTAAAATTAGTAGATGGAAAAGTTGAAGTTTTAAACAAGGAGATACCAATCGTTGAATTACTTGAGAATCAGAGAATAGATTTAACTGCAAAACCAAGGATTAGTATAGGAAAAGAACATGCGAAATGGCAGTCTGCAATTGTTGGTTATGAATACAAAAATCCAGAGAGAATAAATCTTGAAGTTGAGAGTTGCTCTGGTTTGACAGAAAAAGAAATTCTCAAAAAAAGTCTGGAAATTTTAAAGGAAAAAGCAAGCAATTTTAAGGAGGAGATTTCAAAATATAAATCTTTCTAATTTGATTGTTCTTCTTTTATTTGATTTAGAATATTTTTTAATTCTTCTAACTCTCCTGTTTCTTCATATTCCCCAATTGCTTTTTTTAGTTTCTTAATGTTTTCTTCTGTTAATTCATCCTTTTCAAAATCAAAGTTATCCAAGAAATTTGCTGAAATACCTCCAAGTCCTCTAATATAATTATCTACCTCAGCAGAATCTTTGTTGAGGGATTCGAAGTCCTGGTCATAAATATCCTGTAATAAGTTATCTGTCATTTGCATGCTTGAATCTGCTAACCCATAACAAAAATTAAATAGAATAAAAACTAAAGAAACTGAAATTCCTGTTTCCAAAATAAGAGTTGTTAATCCCATTTTTCACCACTAATATATAATACATTAAAAGTATTTATAGTTTTCGGTGATAAAATATATATTTTTAAGTATATAATAAAAGCTAATTTTGGCCAAAGTTTTTTATGAAATAGTTGAAAATTTGTTGTAAGAGCGAGTAACATAGTAAGCTGGTGATAAATAAATATTCTCTATTTTTATAGAAAAAGTCAAAAGCGCCTACCTTGAATAAACTAAATCATATCTTTTTGGATTAAAGTCTTTATTCTTGGATACCTCCATATTTCAACATTATTGCAGCATCTTCAATTGGTATTATCTCCATATTTCAACATTATTGCAGCATCTTGAATTATTTCATCTTCCTTCATATCAAATTTGCCCTCTTTAGCTATCTCCATCGCCTTCCGATACTTTCCTTTTCTCATACACTCATAATATTCTCTCCTCTTAGAATCCTCAGGTAAGGCTCTTTCTAATGTAAAATAGTGCCCCTTTATCGCAGCCTTATCAATCAAATCTTCGTCAAGATTATAGTCTTCAGCTATCATGAATGCATCTATGTAGTTTTCACCTTCTATCATCTCATCATAAAACTTTTCTGCAGCCTTTTTGGTTAGCTCTTCGCCAAGATTGTGATGCTCGGTTATCTCTATTGCTTTAAAATAATCTCCATATTCCATTGCTTCGTTATATTTAATTTTTCCGAACTTATGTTTAATTTTTCCGAACATTTTCACCACTAATATATAATACATTAAAAGTATTTATAGTTTTCGGTGATAAAATATATATTTTTAAGTATATAATAGTTTATTAACCAATCTACTTTTTTGATTAATCCTTTTTTTAAAGGCTCAAATATTTCCTTCTCGCTGATTTTATGGTTCCTGTAACTCCAAGAGACAGGATACAAACCTTTTTTTCGTTGATTTCTGTGATAAGAGCCATTGAAAGCCTGATTAGTTCAACATCCCTTGGCAGACACCTTAAAACAAATATCTGCTTTTTCCTATCATACAAATCCTGCAGAAATCTGAAATTAGTCCTTGCAACCCCCAAAATTCCAATCAAATTAATTGTGTGGTTAAAAACAGATTTTATTAATTCCTCAAATTCTATTTTCTGTTCTGAGATTATCTCAAAAATAGTATATCTTTTCTTTTCCCTATAGGAAGAAGGCAGAGTTTTAGTTCTATCTTCCATATTCAACACCTTCCAAAGGTTGTTTTAATTTTTCCCTATTTACTGACACTACTTTTTCAGGGAACTCTGAATTTGCAAGCAAGGCATCCTCTAAACTTGCTCCAGAACAAAAAGATAAACTGGACAAGTCTCTCCCACATCTTAATTCAAAAATATTCTTTGCACCAGAATTCACAATAAATTTTGCCTTTGTTTTGTTGCATAGTCTGACAATTTCTTTCATTCTATTTAATTCTTTTATTTTATCCATTCCCATTGCTGTAATTAACTCCCCAAAATTTAGTTCAATTATTGTGTTGTGTTCTCTTGCTTCTCTGCAGCAAATATGGTCCACTCCAACATCTCTTCTACCCTTTTCCGGATGGCAGAGAATGTCAATATAATTGGAAGAACAAGCTATTCTGTTGGTTTCATAATTTCCTCCTGAAACCAGTATCAATTCTACTTTTCTTCTAAGACTCTTCGCTATTCCTAATACTTTATCTGGTTTTTCCTCAATTAAAACCCCAGTAATTATCTCTAAATCTGTAGTTCCTTTAATCCTTTTAATTTTCTCCAAATATTCGTTAATATTTTCTGTTGACTTAGCAACAATGCAGATTCCTATTAACCCAAGTTTTTTTACTCTCTCCAATAAATTTTCCTCATAAAATTGGATATTCAAGTCATAAAATCTATGCTCCATAATATTAATAATAATATTTGTTCACAGGTAATCTACTCCACGACTAAAGTCAGGAGCTTTCCATAAGTTGGATAGAGCTACACCGTAGACTTCGCTAATCCAACATCATTTGGACGCAACAACCCGATTACTGGGATTGGCTTCCTGG
>JAGXOI010000053.1 GCA_023659975.1 Candidatus Aenigmarchaeota archaeon LH_S4 | reverse complement strand
ATCCTGTATTTTAGTTAGATTTTGGAAGTAGACTTCTTGGCTATTTTAAGTTAAATCCACCCCTTGTTTTAGTAGGTGAGTTGCGAAACTGTGCTTTAAAATATGTAGAGATATATTTTTCTTAATGCCTGCTTTTTTTGCAGAATTTTTAATGATTTTCCGAATTGTTACTGTTGTCAATTTTCCTCCTCTTGAAGAAATAAAAAATATCTCATTATCATTTAGTTTAGAATAATTTTCTGCGTTTCTTTTATAGAATCAGGAATCTTTACAAACCTATCTTTTCTTCCTTTCGCAAGTTTTATGTGAATTAAGTTTTCTTCAATATTAAAATCCTTCTTTTTTTAGGTTAATGACCTCGGACACTCTTAATTCACAACCATATAATATTTGTAGAATTAACTTATGTTTTATATTGGATGTGGAACCAATCAACCTTTTTATTTCCTCAGGAGTTAATATTTCAAGGATTTTTTTTGTTTCTTTTAGGGTGAGGTAAATTAATCTTTTTTCTCAATATTTTTTCAAAAAAGAAAGAGAGAATACTAAGACTATGAGAAGCAGTAGAAGGCTCCTGCTTTTCAGGATTTTTTAGGATATAAGACCTTAAGATTTCTTCATTTAATTCTTTTCCTTTTGAATATTCTAAAAACTGTTTTACTGCAAATAAATACGATTTAACTGTCTTTTTTGAAAAATTACGAAGTTTGAGTTCTTCTTCTAATTTGTCTAATAGAGAATTTATTATTAGGATAATCACTAAGTAGATATAACCTCAAGTATTGGTGTGATATCATAACTTTAGTTATAATACCATTATGTTAAGTGAAATTAAATTTTCACTTTAATAAACGAGTCGGGGGCGGTAGTGCCTTCGGCACAGATTACCTCAAAGCAAAGCTTTTCGAAACATTAATTAATGGAATAAGTTATCAATAATTAACAAAGGAGGATAAATTATGTGTCTTGCAGTTCCTGCCAAAATCGAGAAAATAAAAGATAAGTATGCTTTAGTAGATTTTGAAGGCTTAAAAAAGAATATAAAAATAATTTTGACCCCAGAAGTAAAGGTCGGTGATTATGTCCTTGTTCATGCTGGTTTTTCTATCCAAAAAATAAATAAAAAAGAAGCGAAAGAATCCCTGAAAATATGGGGCACCATACGTTGAGGTATTTAATATGTTAGAATTTAGAGACAAACCAACAACTCAAGCTTTGATTAAAGAAATCAAAAAAATAAACCCTAAAAAAGAAATAAGGATAATGCATGTTTGCGGAACACATGAGATGACACTTGCTCGTTGGGGATTGAGAAAACTTTTACCAAGAAACATTAAACTGATTTGTGGACCTGGCTGTCCTGTTTGTGTAACTTCTGTCTCAGAAATTGATTTTGCTATTAAAATTGTAAAAGAAAAGAATGTCATTCTTACTACATTTGGAGACATGTTTCGTGTTCCTGGAACAAATTCGTCTTTAAGTGAAACAAAAAGCCACGGTGCTGACGTAAGAGTTATTTACGGAATTGATGAAGCCGTAAAAATAGCCAGAAAAACAGAAAAAGAAGTGATTCATTTTTCAATAGGTTTTGAAACTACCACCCCTATGATTGCCTCTGAAATTTTGGAAAACGAAACGCTTAAGAATTTCTCTATTATTTGTAGTCATCGCCTTATTCCTCCAGCAATGAAATATCTTCTATCTTGTAAAGATATAGAAATCGATGGATTTATTTGTCCTGGTCATGTTTCTACTATAATAGGCTACGAACCTTACAAAATTTTAGCTGAAAATTTTGCCAAACCAATGGTAATAGGCGGATTTGAACCAAATGATGTTTTACTTTCAGTTTTAATGATTCTTAGACAAATGAAAAATGAAAAACCGAAAGTAGAAAACGAGTATGTTAGAGCTGTAAAAGATAAGGGAAATATCATTGCTCAAAAAATAATGAATAATGTTTTTGGAATATGTGATAAGGGATGGAGAGGAATTGGTACAATCCCAAATTCAGGATTAAAATTAAAAAATGAATTCGCCAAATTTGACGCAGAAAGAAGGTTTGGGATAAAGATTAAAAAATCTCAAGACATAAAACCTGGTTGTAAGTGCGGAGAGATTATGAAGGGCAAAGCTGTGCCTCAGGATTGTCCATATTTTGGAAAGATTTGCACTCCTGAAAGACCTATTGGTGCATGCATGGTTTCTATTGAAGGAGCCTGTTATATTACTTATAATTATTCATAATCATTATGACATAAAGGGTGGTAAAAATGGAAATTCCAAAAAAAACAATAGAAGAACTGAGAAAAAAAGGAAGCCAGCATATTCCCAAGACAATACAACTTTCACAAGGAGCTGGCGGAAGCATGATGGAATCATTGATTGAAAAAGTTATTGCAAAAAAGCTTGGTATAAAATCAAGTTTTATAGGCTCTGGAATTGATAGGTTAGAAGATGCAGGCATTATAGATTTGGGAAATATTAAATTGGCCTTTACAACTGATGGATGTACAGTTGACCCTATATTTTATCCCGGTGGAAGTCTGGGAAGCTTATCTGTGGGTGCCACTATAAATGATCTTGCTGTCATGGGGGCGAAACCAATAGCCATGTCATTCGGACTTATATTAGAGGAAGGCCTACCATTAAAGATTCTTGAGAAAACCCTTGATAAAATGGCAGAAGTTTGCAAAGAATCAGGTGTGCCTATAATAACCGGAGATACAAAGGTTATGGAAAAAGGCAAAGTTAACAAACTGGTAATAAATACTGCTGGAATAGGTGTTATCGAAGGAGATGTAATCTCTGATTATGATGCTAGACCAGGGGATAAGATTCTTGTTTCCGGAACAATGGGTGACCATGGGATAAGCCTAATTGCGAAAAGATTTGATTTTAAGATTAATCTAAAATCAGATGAGGCACCATTGTGGGGTATGATGAAGCAATTGCTTAAGATTGGAGGAATAACTTCTGCAAAAGACGCCACAAGAGGCGGATTCAGTCCAAACATAAATGAGTTAGCGAGAAAATCCAATGTTTGCTTTTATGTTCACGAAGACAAAATTCCTATCAAACCAGAAGCAAAGAAAATGGGAGAGGTTTTGGGAATTGATCCCTTAAGCACAGCTTGTGAAGGTAAAATAATAATGACTGTTAAGCCTGATAAGGCAGATGAAATCTTAGCGGCTATGAGGCAAAATAAATACGGTAAAGAAGCAGCTATCATAGGGGGAATAAAAAAAGAGCCTAAAGGACAGGTTATCTTAGAAACTGAAATTGGAGGGAAAAGAGTTTTGCATACACCGGTTGGGGAGTCGTATCCAAGGATTTGTTGATTCTTTTAAGGACAATCCAGATTCTTCTGTATTACTTACAAATTTTCCGCCCCTGACTCTTAAATTTTAGTCTGCTTCGCAGAATTATGTGACTTCCTCTCCCTGAATAAATTCAGGAGCTTCCTTAACCAAAACACTGTT
>JAGXOI010000052.1 GCA_023659975.1 Candidatus Aenigmarchaeota archaeon LH_S4 | reverse complement strand
ACGGGGCAACCTTGACTTTGCCCGAAACTGGTGCAATATGACATCAGAATCTCCCTACTTTGTGGAGAGTGTCAATAACAGAATTGTTTTTGGATTATTTTACAAAGAAAAAGTAAAATAACATAAAGTTTTAATTATGTGGATCAGTGTCTTTGCAATTTTGATAAGTTTAATTTTTATATATTACGCAGGAGAATATTTTGCTTCAGCCTCAAGCAAAGTTGGAGATTATTTAGGGCTTTCAAAATCAGCAAAGGGGGCAACCTTAGATGCAATTTCCAGTTCAATGCCAGAGTTAATGATTTCTTTATTTGGTTTAATTGTTTTTCATGAGTTTTCTATTGGAGTTGGAACAATCATTGGCTCTGCATTATTTAATATTCTCCTAATTCCTGCAGTCTGTGTTTTTTTAGCCCCTGTAGTTTTTAAAGTTAGTAATGAAGTTGTTCATAGAGATGGATTATTTTATAATCTAACAGTTATACTTCTTTTAACTGTAATTTTCTTTTCAAAAGAATGGTCTGTTTTAGTTGCGATAATATTTCTAGGAACATATCTTTTGTATATTTTTGAGATTTTTAGACATGGAAGTGTCTCTAACTATATAGGTCATTTACTTGAATTTTTTAAACATGGCCCCAAACCACTAAAGAAAAGAGTGAAAAAAAGAAAGAGTAGCAAACTTGGGTTTGAAATAGGAATAATGTTATTCACCTTGTTAATTATTGCTGTTTCAAGTTATTTTTTGGTTGAGCACGCTATTTCTCTTTCCAACCTTTTTGGAATTCCTCCTATCATTATAAGTTTTACAGTTATTGCTACTGCAACAAGTTTTCCTGACTTGGTTGTATCAGTTAGTAGTGCCAAAAAAGGTGATATTTCTGATGCCTCTTCTAATGTGTTTGGATCAAACATTTTTGATATTCTTGTTGGCTTGGGTCTCCCAATCCTTATAGCCAATTTAATTAAAATTCCTGTAATTATTTCTGTTGAAAGTATTGCAATTGTATTTGGTTTGTTGACTTCTACAGTAGTGGTACTATATCTTTTTGCAGAAAAAATGATTTTAACAAAACCTAGAGCTGTTTTAATGCTTTTAATTTATTTAGGGCTGCTTATTTATACAATATCTTTAGTTTAATTATGAAAAAGTTTATTTTACTCTTACTTGTTGGTTTGATCTTTTTATCAGGTTGTACTATCCCACCTTTTCCGGATGATTCTGGGGTTGAACCAACTAAGCCATTATCAATTTCCCTATCTTCTGACCAAAGTAATGTAAACTCACGGGATATAACTTATATGTATTTAACTTTTGATAATCTGGATGAAAATGAAGAATACGGAATAAGTGCAAAAATAATGAATCCTGGACTTTTTGATATTTCAGGTAGTTTTGAAAATATAAAGTTATCCAAATTGCAGAAAAAGAATTTAGAATTTGAATTAAAAGCTCGAAAAGTTTCGGCAGAGACTCCTACAACAGTATCAGTTGAAACAACAGTCTCCAAAGATTTTGAATTTTATCTCCCAATACTTTTTGCTGATTCTGGTTATTTGAAACAACAAGAAGTGGCTGGAAAACCTGTCCAAAAGAGACCAAAAACTTATTCTTTTTCTGACAATCTTGTAAATGTTGATATAGAATTAAATAAAGAACCTCCAATAGAAACTAAAGATGGAGAGGGAAGAGCCTATGCTAATGTAAAAGTTACTCCTATTGGAAATGGAATTTTGAAACTTGAAGATGTTGATGGAAGTAGCTGTGAAATAAATAAACTTCAAAAAACAGCTTCATGTACTTTTACCTCTGGTTATGTAAAAAACGTAGAAGAGAAGAACTTTGAGATAAAAATTAACTATGATTATAAAGAAACAAAATCTTTAAGGTTTACAATTTTGCCTAAGGAATAAACTAAAAAATAAAATTAAAAATCATGAATACATAAAACTTTCATTTTTGTTCTGAATCTCTCTGAATCAAAGCATACCACTGCACTTATTCCTTTTTTCTCTATTTGCTCTGCTAATTCTTTTGTAAGTTTCCCATCCATCAAAACAACAGAAACATTGTCCAAATCTGCTATTTTTAATAATTGAGAAAATTCATTATAGGTTGTTTTGTGAACTTCCTTTAAGTTAATATCTAATAATCTCACTTCTTTTGTTCCAAGCATATCTTTGATTATTGGCTTAACTTTTTCTTTAAAGTTCTCTGGCAATTTTGTTTTTTTGTTATTTTCTATAACCTCAACTTTTTTCTTGTTTTTCAAACATTGGTAAATTTCCTTTTTTGTTAATTCCTCAACTTCTTTTCCATCCGGTGCTCTTGCAATATAGTTTACTTCAAGAACTTGTTTTAGTCTCTTCAAAATCAAATCTCCACCTCTATCTCCATCCAAAAAAACAGTAATGGTTTTATCTTTTACAATGTCTTTTATTTGGGGCAGAACTTTAGAGCCTTCTATAGCAATCGCATTTTTCATTCCATATCTTAACAAGTTAACTACATCCGCCCTGCCCTCAACAATAATTGCTTCTTCGCTCTCTGAAATAGCAGGACCCCCTGTTAATCCATTATATGTTCTTATTTCTTTTGTTCTCAAATCTTCGGACATTTTATTTAGAGTTTCTTTTGTATCTGGTGTTTCTTTATACAATTTCTCCAATATTTGTTTACTCCTCTGTTCTATAAAAGTCCTTTTGCCCTCTCTTATATCTTTTATCTCCTGTAAATTTACCTTTGATTTTGTATACCCAATTTTGTCTATTGTTTCAAGTGATGCTGCCAATAAAGATGTTTCTGAAGCAGATAAATTTGAAGGAATTATTATATCTGCCCTCGTCTTCTCATCTTTGCTCTCTCTGAAATTTATGTCTATTCTTCCAATTCTTCCACTCTCCTGCAGTTCTTTCAAGTCCATCCCTTGTCCAAGTAAACCTTCTGTCTGACCAAAAATTGCTCCAACAACATCAGGTCTCTCGACAAGAGAATCCGCTTCTAATGAAAGTTTTATCACATACTTCGCATTTTCCGTAATTTTTCCCATTTTTTCTCACCATAATTAGAGTAAAAAATAATAGATTAGGTTAATTTGGAATAAATAGATTATTACAGTGTAATATTAGAAATAGTCTCCAAAAGATGTAACATAAGTATAATTTTCTAAAAGGGCCTATTCTCCCTCCTCAAAAAGAAAATATTCTGAACCCCTAATTTGGAAGCAATCAAATTTGTGTAATAATCTGTATCATTTTCTGACAATTTTGCTCTCTGGTCTGCCTCTATTAAAACATTTGGTAACCCGTAAGTTCTACTCTGTGAGGAAATTGTATAAATAATTTCAGCAATTTCTTTTTCTCTTTCAATAAATTCTACTCTTATCGGCCTGTCAAATTCTGCACTTCTAAGATAAAAGCATTTAACTTCTCCCTCTAAATCTATATTTTTTGTTGCTTCTCCTTTTTTCAGCATATAATAAAGTAAATTTGTGTCCCTGGTCCTATTTAAAATATTTGTTAATCCAGGAACTTTCGTGCTTTTTACCTTATCTAAAATAGTTTTTGCAACAGAACCACAAAAAGTAGAGCTCCTTGAATCTTCTACAACTCCTGCTAACATACAATTTTTCTTTTTAGCTAATTCATATAAACGATCAAGTAATTTTTTGACCTCAGTATAATCCATATAAAC
>JAGXOI010000051.1 GCA_023659975.1 Candidatus Aenigmarchaeota archaeon LH_S4 | reverse complement strand
TTCATCGTTGGAAGCCACTTCCAAAAATCAATTTGGTGGTGGAGGATGTCACAAAGAACCAAGACATAATTTTAAACGAAAGAGAAATAATGGAGTTTTATATTGAAACTTATGGGTGTGCAGCAAATAAATCAGATTCTGAGATCATTGCTGGAATTCTTTCAGGGGCTGGTTTAAATTTAACAAAGAATATAAAAATAGCAGAGTTGGTAATCATAAATACCTGCATTGTGAAACAGCCAACAGAGAACAAGATTCTGGAGAGAATAAAAGAACTGGGGAATAGATTTCCAAATAAAAAAACATTAATTGTAGGTTGCATGCCTGAGGCTTATCCTGAATTATTAAGAAAAAATTTTCCAGAAATAAGTTTAATTTCAACTCATAGAATAACAGAAATTTTAAAAGTTGTCAGAAAAATATTTGATAATAAGAGAGTTGAGTTACTTGGAAAGCGAAAAAAAGAGAAGGTAGGTTTTTCTAAAATCAGTGAAAACAAGGTTATTGATATTGTTCAGATTTGCTCAGGTTGTCTGGGAAACTGTGCTTATTGTGGTGTAAAATTGGCGAAAGGAAATTTATTTTCTTATTCTGCTGAAAATATTGTAAAAGAAATCAAACAGAGCCAAGAGCAGGGATACAAAGAATTCTGGTTAACAGGTCAAGAGGTTTCCTGTTATGGTTTTGATTTTGATACCAACTTAGATATATTACTAGAAAAAATTCTGAGAATAAAAGGTAAATATTTTATTAGAATTGGAATGCTAAATCCAGTTCATCTCCCAAATATAATTGACAAACTTCTAAAAGTCTGTGAAGATGAGAGGGTCTTTAAATTTTTTCACATTCCTGTTCAGTCTGGTTCAGATAAAGTTTTAAGTGAGATGAGTAGAAATTATAAAAGAAAAGAGATTGAATTAGTTGTCAAAAAAATCAGAGATAAATTCAAAATGGCAACAATTTGGACAGATGTGATTGTTGGTTATCCTACAGAAACAGAGAAAGATTTTAAGGAAACTCTGGATTTATTGAAGAAAATAAAACCAGACTGGACAAATATCTCAAAATTCGGAGTCAGAAGAAAAACAAAAACATCAAATTTAAAACCCTTAAAATCAGAAATTGTTAAAGAAAGGAGTGAAGTTGCAAGTAGGTTGGCAAAGAAAATCGCAGTTTTACAGAATAAAAAATGGTTGGGATGGAAAGGAGAAACTTTAGTTGATGAGGTTAATAGAGGCAGGAACTTTGCTTATAAACCAATTCATCTTGCTTCTAAGGAAAGCGGTAAATTTGTTAAAGTAAAAGTAAATAAAGTTGAAGGGTTGAAATTGTTTGGTGAAATTTATACTCCTTGAGGAAATTATTAATTCTAACTAACAAAATCCCTCATTTTATCAAAAAATCCTTTAGTTGTCTCTATTTCCGTTTCTCCGAGGATTTCCCTGAGTTGTTCTTCCTGCTCTTTGGTGAGTTTTTCTGGAATCTTAACTGTTACCCTTACCATCTGGTCTCCTCTTCTGCCTGTGCGCAAATCAGGCATTCCTTTTCCTCTAAGTCTGAAAATTGTGTGGCTCTGTGTTCCTTTTGGTAGTTTAATTTTTGCCTTTCCGTCAATTGTCCTAACTTCAATTTCTCCACCGAAAATCGCTTTTGAGAGAGGAATATTTGTTTTGCAGAATAGGTCATTCCCCTGTCTTTCAAAGATTTCGTGTGGTTTTATATGAATAACAACATACAAGTCTCCAGGACGACCTCCCTTCTGACCAGCTTCCCCCTGTCCAGGACTTCTTAGATAAGAATCTTCATCAACCCCTTTTGGAATTTTAATTTCTATATTCTTCTTTTCTTTCACTCTTCCTGTTCCCTTGCAAACTTCACATTTTTCAGAAGCTATCCTACCAGAACCTCCACACTTACTACAGGTTGTGATAAAGATTGTTTGTCCAAAAGGAGTTCTCTGGATTCTTTTAATTTGTCCTAAGCCATTACAAGAAGGACAGGTATTCATTTTTCCATTCTTTGCCCCTGTTCCTTTACAAGCCCTACAGCCTGAATTTACTTCCATTTCTATTTTTGTTTTAAGCCCGGAAAAAGCTTGCTCAAGAGAAATTTCAATATCATATCTCAAGTCAGAACCAGGTCTTGGACCTCTTCTTCTCCCCTCAGAAAATATATTAAAAATATCCCCAAACCCAAAATTCTTAAATAAATCCTCAAAGTTGAAAGCTCCGGAGTCAGCAAAATCTTCTGGCCTGAAACTCTCTGAACCAACTTGGTCATATTGAGCCTTTTTCTGCGGGTTTCCCAAAACCTGAAAAGCCTCATTAATTTCCTTGAATTTCTCCTCACTTTCTTTTCCAGCAACATCAGGATGATATTTCCTCGCCAATTTCCTGAATGCACTCTTAATTTCCTCTTGGGAAGCATTTTTATCAACCCCCAGAACTTTGTAATGATCTTTTGCCATTATTTATTTTCTTTTAAATTAATTTGAGTATCTCCTCTAGACCCAAAACCTTCTCCTCTCTTGTATCCATATTTTTGAGTTTGAGTTTATTTGATTTTAATTCTTTTTCTCCTATAATCACACAATAAGGAATTTTATTTTTATCTGCGAACTCTAAATTTTTTGAGATTCCTCTCCCTAACAAATCAAAATCTACTCTTAAATTTTCTCTCAACTTCTTTACAATTGGTAAGAATTTCTCTTCAGGTATTCCAACAGGAATTAAATAAACCTGTACTTTTGATTTCTTTTCTGTTTTAAGAATAGAAGAAATTGCATCCAGGCCAAAAGAACCTCCAACAGAAGGCAGGTCTCTTCCTATAAATTTTGAGAGTAGTTCATCATATCTTCCACCAGCAGCTAAAGAGGAATTTACTTTTTGGTTTTTTGAGAATATTTCATAGATTGTTCCGGTATAATAATTCAGGCCCCTAGCAAGAGTTGGTACCAAAACAACATTTTTCAGATTATAATTTCTGGAGAATTCCAATATTTTCTTCAATTCTTCAATACCTTCCCTTCCAGTTGTTGTATTTAGTTTTTCTTTGAGTTTTTTTAGGATTTCTTCGTTTTTACCATTTATTTCCAAAATCTCAAAAATTTTGTGTATCTTTTCTTTTTTTAAACCTTTTTCAACCAACTCTTTTTCAACACATTCCCGCCCAATTTTATCCCCTTTATCTATTGTCAGAATAACTGAATTTTGCCCTCTCTTTATCCCTGCATATTCCAAAAGGCCAAACAAAATTTTTCTGTTATTTAACTGTATTTCTATATCTATATTTAATTTTTTGAAAACTTCCTCAGAAATTGCTAGAATCTCAAGTTCACTAAGTCCAGATTTTGCTCCAATAATATCAAAATCCAATTGTGTAAATTCTCTTGCTCTTGATTTTTTTATTGGACCATCCCTAAAAACCTTTCCAATCTGGTAAATTTTTAAGGGTAATTTAAAGTTTTGGTTTGAACTTAAAAGTTGTGGGATCGTTATTGTCATTTCATATCTTAACCCAAGTTCCCTATTTCCCTGGTCTTTTAATTTATAACATTCTTTTAGAATTTCCTCACCACCCCCATATTTTGAGGAGAGTAAAGAATAAGGCTGCAAAATTGGAGTTTCTGTTGGATTAAAACCATATTTTTCCAAAGTCTCTTTTATAATATCGATAATTTTCTCTCTCAAAATCTGCTCTTCTGGAGAGTAATTTTTTGTTCCCTTCAGAGTTTCTGTTTCCATAAGTTAATTCTCCCTAACTTTAAGTTTATACTTAACCAAAGGCAAGAAAATTCCTGATTTTAATGAGGGGAGATGAATTGCCCTTAAATAGTTTAAAAACATAATTAAAT
>JAGXOI010000050.1 GCA_023659975.1 Candidatus Aenigmarchaeota archaeon LH_S4 | reverse complement strand
AAGATATACCCAGAAGACAATACAGGACATGTCCGTCCATATTTATATTTGTTTTTAAATTATTTAAGGGGCAATTCATCTCCACGATTTAAATCGGGAGTTTTCTTGCCTTTGGTTAATTATAAATTTTTATTTTTTTATTTTTGGATAGAGTTTATGGATTCATTAGAGGGTAAATCAGATCAAATTTCCTTAATAGAGAAAAATTTAAAGCAAAAAGCGAATTTCATTGAATGAAAATAAGGCTGAAGAATATTGTATTAATCATCGTGATAAACTAGATGCTTTTCTTATAATAGATTAAACTATACAGATAAAGTTTTTGGATATGGTTGGTTTAAAGAACTGATTAAAGAGAAGAAAAATATTCTGAAAGAGTTAAGGAGCTATCTCAAGCAAACTTAATTCCTGAGAAATCTCGAGAAAAGCCCAGGCCCAGATAATAGATTCAAAACCTCTGATAAAATCTTTCTTTTCTAGAAAGTATTTTGAGTCTTTAATATAAGCTTCTATATTATTCTTGTACTCTTGACCTTTTTTAGTTTTAGCAGAAAAATTAACTTTTTCTATTTTCCTAAGCCATTTCTCTGTTTCTTTTTTTAGTTGTTCAGCAAGTTCCATTATTAGATTTCTAAAAATTTTCCGTTAAATCGCTGTTATGTCCCCTATTAAGGTAAAGTCCATCTCTGTTTGAAGTTTCGTTTATCTTTAAGAACAAGTTCTATATTTATGAGAAAGTTATTTATCTTGATTTTAGGGTTTATTCTGGTTTTTGTATTGGTTGGAGTTGATAAAGTTTCTGGGTGTGGTTGTGCTGATTCTTCTTGCGATTGTGATTCTAATAGATGTGACCGAGATTCTACAACTAACTGTGCAGATTTAACCACATGGTATCATTCTTCTTCTGAATCATATACTGGGTTAAGTTATCTAAACAAACGAAGTTTTAAAGAATCTGATTGTGTATCTAATGGTGAGTGTGGACCCTGCTGTGATGGTGGTGAAGACTGTGATGGAGGTTGTTATACAAAATATAATTGCAAATCTAATTATGTAACTTGCCAAGAATGGGAAGATTGTAGTTCACCAACAAGTTGTGGAAATAGAGGTAATTGTGACTGCAATATAAATTACTGTAAAGGGTGGTGCAAAAACAGAGTAAATGAAGGGGAGATTCCTGTTTATAATGGTCCAAGTTTTGCTAATTGTGGTGGTGCTGCAGGAGATTGTTCTTTTGATGAAGATTATAGTAAATATGAAAGCCAAAGTAAAGGATATACACACACAAGTTATTCTACTTGCACCTGCTCATGGTGTACAATTAGAAATTACTATGAATGTGATTCCTCACAAATGGATGATTCCCATCCTTGCTCCTCTGAAAATTGCGCCCCTGATTTTGTTGGTGGGAGAAATTATTGTTGTGACTCAGAGCAGTGTGCTCATTTAGGAAATGTTGTTTCTTGGTCTGAAGATAGACATAAAGATTCAAGCGTAAATCCTGATTTATATTGTTATGATTCTGATTCAATAGTCCAATACCAGGGTTACAAACTAAAATGCAACGATGGAAACTGGGAATTTATTGGTGGTGAAAAAGCTGATTTCACAGATAATTGCGGAAAAACAATTTTTAACTATCCTTTATTTTTTAATTCACCTGATAACAACTTTTATCCTGACGGCTATGGATACAAAGATTCTTATGTAATTTATCCTGTTTCCTTTGATGGAACAAAAGATATTGTTGCTTCAGTTATTCCTGACGAAACTGTGAAAATAAATGAGGAAAATGTGAGATATAAAGTATTTAGGGAAGAAACTAGAGAATTTGATGTAAAATTTAAAGGGGATGAAGAAGGAAATCAATTTAATTTATCTGTTAATTGCTATACTCCAGATAAATATAATTGCGATAGTTCTCATGATGACTGCTGGCCCGGTTCTTACTGCTCTCAGGACAATCCAACCAACAATTTTGTGAGTGATGATGACATTGCAAAAGTGAAATTGGGAGTAAAAATTTTAAACAATAATAGTGATGTAAAATGCTGGATTAATGGGGAAAATATTTTAGATGAAACAGAGTTTAAAGATCTTGTTTGGTCTGATGAAATAGCTTTAGAGGACTATAACTTGATTGCCTGTAAAGTTACAGCAAGAGGAACTAATTCTAAGTTTAAGGCTTCTTTAAGAAATGGTTTTATTTATTTTGATTTTTCAGATGAATCAAAATGGAAATATAATGATTCTGTTTCTGGAGATGATTGGAAAAATAATTTTGATTCTGATTGGGATACTAAGAATCAACCTATTACATTGGCAAATTATGGAGATATTTTATACTTAAGGAAGAGAGTTGAGCCAAATTATCTTTTTTACTGTTGTCCAAATAATTCCTGTGCCCATCCACAAGAAGATAAAATTTGTTGGGAGGAGGGAGATTATAATCTCACCGTTTCTGGTGAGTCAGATGAATCTACAAAGTGTTTATGGGACTGTAAGAATGGAATATGGAGGAAAAGAGAAGAGGGAGGGTTATGTTATAGACACTGTGATTGCGCAGATAGTGATGAAAATTATTGTGTACCGACTTTACATGACTTAAGCAAAAAAATATGCTGTAATATTGGGGAATGTGGATTAGGTGTTGAATCGCGTTGTAATAAGGACTCTTACTGCTGCCCTAGTGGGCATTCGACAATATATAAAGGTAATTTATGTCAATGCAATGCAGGTAGTTGGACTTGCAGCAATACAGCAATTAAAACAGACTACTCAAGAATCTTATTTTCAAAAAATTCAAATAAACATGAAACAACTTTAGAAGTAAGTGAAACAGAATTAAGAGATATAAATTCAGCAAATGCGAAAGTTCTTGTTTTCTTTGATAAAAGTAATTATAATAGAAACCTTAAAATAAAAGGGTCTGGAGATTGTTCTTTTAATCTAAATAAACCAATAGAAAATAAGCTTATAGAAGATTTAGGAGGAGTTTCAACCACAGGAGGGTTTAGTTGTAAATTAGAAATAACAGTAGATGGTATGGATGAAGATGAATATTTCTTTTACACAGGTTCTACTCTAGTTTTAGAGTATATCTATTAGGATACAATAATTAGAAGTAATTTACCCAAAACCAAACTTAATCCTTCTGAACTTTGGCCTTGAACAATTATATTTTTTCCAGCAAACTCTAATTTATCCTCTTTTGCCCCGAGATTTGGACCTAAAATTATTATTGCAGGTTCTGTTGAATTATAATGGGATAAGAGATTTGCTTTTATTGTTTTATCCTGTTTTTTAATAGTAGTGTAGTAATAAGTAAGATAATGCGAAAATGGAGCAATTTTAAGAATTAGTTCAGAATTTTCTGGACTTTCTTCTTCTGTTGTGTTCATAACAATATTTATCTTCTCCTGTTCGAAAAACTGTTTTATCTGAGCTTCATTTTCAATTTCTAAATTATTTGCTAAAATCAAATTTACTCCAGCATTATAGGCTGGTTTGTGCCATGTTCCATTTCTAAGAAAACACAGATAATAGTAGTCGCAAATCATTGTTTCATTATTTATTTCTAAGTAGCCAGGTCTTTCAGGAGTATTAGTGGTTGTTTTGGGGAAAAATAAGAGCACAGCAAATAAGAGACCTATTATCCCGAAAAATATCACAAAAATCTTCCAGGTATTCATAAATAATCTTTTAAAAAAAGTTGAAATAGTAATACTGATAAAAAATTAAAACTTTAAAAATTTCCTTATTTTTAAACCATTACATAGTAGAAAATATATATTCTATCACCGAAAATGGTTCTGTAGAAATCCTCTAATTTAGAGCCTTTAAATCAGTTATGGTAAGAAGA
>JAGXOI010000004.1 GCA_023659975.1 Candidatus Aenigmarchaeota archaeon LH_S4 | reverse complement strand
GCCTTCTGTATTCAAAACAGTGTTTTGGTTAAGGAAGCTCCTGAATTTATTCAGGAAGAGGAAGTCACTTCCACAACCAACCTAGAAGTCCTTTGTTTTGTTTTTCTTCCTGTGCTATTTGCTGCAATCTTTGTTGTTCCTGTTCTATTTCCTGAATTTGCTCCTGCATCATGTTCTTAACTTCCTCTGAACAATTGCAGTTCTGTTGTGATTGCTCAAGTCTTTGTAATCTTTGTTGATTTTTATTTACCTGGCTTTGAATTTTTTCTGCAGCTTTTTCATCTCCTCCAAACAAGAATTTTGAGAATCCTCCTCTATTATTTATTTTTTGCTCTGCCTCAACAGTTTTGTTAACTGATTTATTAATATCTTGGGCTATTTGAGAAACTTCTTCGCCTATACCTCCTGTCCAATTTTCCGTAGCTAATAAAGAATGTACTGCATTACTTACCCTAAAACCATGTCTATGGACTTCCTTGTCTTTTTCAGATAAATTCTCTAAGGTCTCGTTAAATCTCTCTTGATTTCTTTCCATCTTCTGTCTTATTTCTTCCATCCTTTCCTGAGTTCTTTCTTTTACTCTTTCTTCTACTTTCTCTAATATATCGTTAGATCTCTCTTGATTTTTTTCCATCCTCTGCCTTACTTCTTCCATTCTCTTTTTTACTTTACTAGCATTCTGTTGGTTTCTTTCCATCCTCTGCCTTACTTCTTCCATCCTTTCCTGAGTTCTTTCTTTTACTTTACTAGTTTCACTCCCTGTTTCATTAACATTATCTCCTTCGCTTGGTAGAGAAGAGTCAACTATACCACCTGACTTTATGTGTATGTAATTAGAGGAACTTCCAACTACATCTCCTGTGCTGCTTTTCACGTTCATCTCTGCAAGATATGACCTATGCGGAAGGTTCTGGCTTAGTGTGGTATAAACGGTTTTTGATTTTCCTGATGCTACATCGAAGGGTGCACTTAGTGATGATGCTTTTACTATTCCATGTGAGTCTTTTAAGCTCAGGTTTGCTCGAAGTCCTGTTAATGCATCTGAACCAACGTTTTCTACAGTTAAAGAAGTGTTTATTGTTTCACCAGTTACATATTCCGTTTTATCTGATGAGAAGTCAGTTACTGCTAATGTTATTGGAGTTTGGTAGGTAAGTTCCAGTTTCGTGTAGTTGTTTAGGATTGTTTCGTTTGTTTGTGGGTTGTATTGTACCAAAGCCAAATTTACTCTCAATTTCTTATACTCGTCAAACTCTGATACATCATATACGTAGATAGGAGATGGGAAAGTTCCTGTAATGTTACAACTTGTGTAGCCAGACTCATTAATGCAAGGAATGTTGTAGTGACCTATCATGCTGGAGACATTGCTAACCATGTTAACATCACCAATATTTGAATCTTTTGGCAGAAGTATTGGAACACTTATCATTGGAAGCAATGGGTAGCCAAACTCAGGTAGATACTCGGATCCATTGATATTTATCAGATCAAAAGAATCAATTTTTGAAATGTTATAATTCGTAATATTTATTTCGATTATTCGCTTACACTTCCCCTTAGAAACATAGATTGGATTCGAGATATTAATGGAGACTGCTGGATTATTTTCCTCCGCTAAATCCTTCTGTACATTATCTCCTTCGCTTGTGTCATTAGTATTTTGTGCTACACTTACCTGAAGTCCAAAAGTCAAACCACTAAGCAACATCAAGCCTACTAACAAAAGCAATACTCGCCTCATAATATTAAAAAACATTTTTAATAAAAAAACATTTTAAATAATGTTCAAGTTTTTAAAAAAGACAGTAAAGGGAATAACAAAAAAATTTGAAAGACCTGCCAAAGAAAAAAAAGAGCCTAAAAAGAGAAAACTATTCTCGAATAAAGTTTCTGAAAAAGATTTGAAAAACTTCAAGTTAGAATTGGTGAAAGCAAATGTTTCTTTTGATGTTGCAGAACGAATTGTTGATAAACTGAAAGATAAAGAAAAGAAGAGAGTAAAGGAAGTTTTAAGAAATGAATTATACAATTTAGTTGAGCAAAAGGAATTTGATTTTTCAAAATTTATAAAAAATAAAATAAAAGAGCAGAGTTTCTGCACTATTTTGTTTTTTGGATTTAATGGTTCAGGAAAAACAACTACAATTGCCAAAATTGGTTCTCTAATGCTTAAACAGAAAATTCCTGTTGTTTTTGCTGCAGGAGATACTTTCAGGGCGGCGGCAATTGAGCAAATTTCAACTCATGCAGAGAAACTTGGAATAGATATTGTAAAGCACCAATACAGGGGAGACCCAGCAGCAGTTGTTTTTGATGCAAGAAAACATGCAGAGACAATTAATGGAGTTGTCCTTGCAGACACTGCAGGAAGATTACATTCTGACAAAAACCTGATTGAAGAACTCAACAAAATTGTCAGAATCAACAAGCCGGATATGAAAATTCTTGTTCTTGACTCTTTGACAGGAAACGATATTCTGGAGCAGATAGAGAAATTCGGGGAAACCGGTTTCGATGCCCTGATTCTGACAAAAGTTGATGTAAATGAGAAAGGAGGATCAATCCTCTCAGTAAAACAGAAAACAAAAAAACCAATTCTGTTCCTCGGAACAGGACAGGAATATAAAGATTTGGAGAAGTTTGATTCTGAGAAAATTATTAAGAAGATATTGGAATAAATTATGGCTAAGAAATATCAATGTCTAAAATGTGGGTGGATTGGAAAACCAATTATTCTGGAGCCCGCACAAAAAGTCTGTCCTAAGTGTGGCTCTGTCCAATTGAAAAAGTTGGAGAGCGAATAATTACTCCTCATCTTCTTTCTCTAATTTTTCAACTCTTTTCTCCATCTGTTTTTCCTTCTTTTTCTTCCTACTAGCAAGACCTACAATAGGTTTTCCTATTTTTTCAACAATCGATAAACCTAAATAAATTGTATAACCAAGAACTCCAAGATAAACAAAAACAAGTATTGTCCCCAAATTAAGTGGCCAATTAACTCCAAGATATTTTATTGCTATTATAGGGAATAGAGCAGAAACTCCAGAAATAAGCAAATATCTAAACAAAAGTTTAATTCCTTTATAAACTAAATAAACAAAAATGAAAAATAGAACAATCAGAGCCAAAGTTTCTAAGCTAAACATCTTGGAAAGTTAACAAAAAAAGAATAGATAATTGAGAAAGTTAAAGAAAAATAGGAGAGTGAAGATACAAGACCTCTTGAGAAAAAAGTCTCCTTACCAGAAAATTTCATTAAATTTTTTGTGAGACCTCTTTTGAAGAGCCCATAATTTATATCTATGTGTTTCAAAGCACTATCATAATTTCTGTTTAGTCTTGTTAAGTACCAATCTGTCATTTCCTTAACAGAAAGATGTTGTTTTTTTAATTGTGTATTCCCAGACATAATTTCTTCTAAAACTGAATCTATATCTGGATAAGAATTCACCTGTGTTATACTTCTCCCAATCCAGCTTTTTTGATGTGCATCTGTTCCAACAGACATTGGCTTGCCAAATTTAACTGCAAACCTCTTTGCCCTAAGATTTGCAAATTTATCAAGACTCATAGAATTAAAAACTTCTATTACATCAGTAAATTTTGAAAAATCTCTAATACCTTCCTTTGCAATGTCAAAAGGGTGTGGAGCTATTGTTATTCCCCCCTGCTGATGAACTTTGTCTATTGTTTCAAGAACATCCTGTTTTGGTTTTATCTCTTCTGTGATTCCAAGAGTAAGAAGATGCCCCTGCAAAGTTGAAACTTCTTCTCCAGGAATTACAACAAAATCATCAAATTTTAGTTTTTTCAGGGATTCCCAACTTTTAAAATTATTATGGTCTGTGATTGCAATTCCACTCAAACCTCTTCTTCTCGCTTCTTTAACCATTTCAATAGGAGAAACAGTATTCTCTTCTCCCAAAATACTTCCTTTGGAATACCATGAATGAGAATGTAATTCAAGTAGCATAATTATAGAATTGTTAATATAAAAGTAAAATAGTTATGTCCAAGAAAAAATTTATTTTAGTATTGCTGGTGTTATCTATAGTTCTAATCTCTGGGTGTGTGATGAATGAAAAAATAGCAAAATATACTTCTGGTAAAATAAAGGAGCCAATTTTGAGTTATGCTCCTCCAGAATATAATTTTACCACAAAACAGTACAATAATCCAGAATATGAATTACCTTTAACAGAGTTACCTGAAAACTATCAGAGAGATTTGGTTGAAAAATTCAATAAACAACTTACCCAAGAGCAGATTGATACCCTATTGGATAATGGAGTTGTTATTCTGCCTGGAGACAAAGACAGATTTGAGCTAGCTTATAAAGAACTTACTGATACAAAATGGAAAAGCAAGGATAGGGAAGGGGTTCCAATTTTTATAACAACAGATTCTATAATGCATTTATTTCACATTGAGTTTAATGAACTCTTAAAGAACATAGAAATTAACAAACTTACTCCAATGCTGAACTCTTTTTTGGACAGAGTCATTGGTGAATCAATTGCCCAATACAATGGTTTAGAAGATAACGAGTTAAAAGAATTGTCAAGAAGAAACATAGCATATCTTTCTGTTGCAAAGAAACTTCTAAATCCTGATTTTAGAGTTCCAAGAATGGTAAAAAAAGAAGTAAACGAAGAAATAAAAAGAATTGAGGAACACAAAGGATTTTACAAAAATCCTCTTTTCAGCAAAGACTGCCCGGCAAAATGTTCTGATGGTTTTGTTTTTACCCAAGGTTCTTATCCTGATGGAGAGAAGTGTAATCAGGCAATAAAAGGTCTGAAGATTACTTATGAGGGGAAAGTTTGGGATAGTGTAGAATTCTATAAAGAGGTTTGCTCAAGAAAGTGTTATTGTGAGGATTATTCTCAATATGTTCCAAGAGGCCATTATACTTCAAGCGAAGAATTAAAACAATATTTCAAATCAATGATGTGGCTTGGAAGAATGACTTTTAAAGCGAGGGGAGAAGGATGGACAAAACAGGCTGTTTTACTAACTGATGCTGTCAAATCTGCAAAAGTTAAATTTGAAGGAAAAGAGTATGATGCTGATGAAATCTGGAATAAAATCTACACTGTAACAGGTTTCTTTGCAGGAGCTTCAGATGATTTAACTTTTTATGAATATGATACTGCGGTTTTTAACCTTTTCAATTATGAATTTAATGAAAGTGAAGAGTTAAAACAACCGATAACTGAGAAAATGCAGGGAGAAATTAGAAAAATGAGAGGACCAAAAATCCTGGGTGGTTTTGAGTTTGATCTAGCAGGAAATCTAAAAGACACAACCCAGGGACTAAGATTAATTGGGCAGAGGTATGCTGTTGATTCTCATATTTTATCAGATTTAGTCTACAATAATGTTGGGCCTAATCCAGATTCTCCCTATTATAGTGAAGTTTTAGATTATTGTGTTACAACAAGTTGTTTAGGTCCTCCTGTTTGCTCCAAACCAAAAGAATTTTATAAATCCTGTGAAAATATGGAGGAAAACAGAACAAAATATTGGAACGAAGTGTGTGATGCTGCAATAGAATTATATTGTGGTTGTTCTGGTTGTCCAGATGACACTCCTAAAGAAGTCTATGAAAAACTTTACTCTGTCTGCAGGTTTATGCCAACTGGTTTAGATGTAATGTCTGCTCTTGGCTCTAAGAGGGCAGATGAGATCTTATCAGAGAAAAATACCTCAAATTATTGTAATTATGAAAATAAAATCAGGAAATGAAGGATTTAGTAAATAATTATAACCAGAGTAAGTGGACAGAAAATTTGTATAATACCTGGCTCTGGATGCTTCAGCCGGTCTTAAAGGAAAAACAACAAGGTTATCCAAACTGGATGAGATCTAAACTCTGGAAAAACAAAGAGTTAATAACTGCTTTATCATCATGGGCTCAGTTAAGGCATGATACTATTCTTTATGTTAAGCAAAGTTATACAAGAGCAGTTGCAATGGCGTATAGTTCATCAGCACCGCCGATGGCTTCAAAATATTATGGGTATGTTGAGCCGAATCCTGAACTTTATGCAAGGGCTAAATTTATTAGTAAGTTTTTGATAAAAGGTCTGGAAGAGCAGGAAGTAATGACAGAAGATGTTAAAAGCTCTCTTGAGCAGAGCAGAGATATGATGGCAAGATTACAGGGTATCTCAGAAAAAGAATTAGAAGGAAAAGTCTTAACTGAGGAGGATTATAACTATATAAAGGATATTGATTCTACCTTCAACAGAATTATTGAGGATTTGGCTTCTGCATTGACTATTGAAACAAACAAAAAACCATTTGGTCCGGGAGTAGAAACACACAAAAACTTAGAAGGAAAAGAAGATGCATTTAAGACAACAATAATTGCAGATGTTCACACAGAAACAAACACTAAAAAAGCTCTGGAGGTTGGAACAGGAAAAATTGACTGGGTTGTTGTTGCTCACAAATCAAAAGATGGAAGAATTGGTCTTGCAGTTGGCCCAATTTTTAGTTATTATGAATTTCCCTGGAAAATGAGTGACAGGCTTACAGATGAAAAATGGAGAGAAATGCTAAATACAGAACCACCGGAAAGACCTGATTGGATTTCTAAATTTATATCCTGATAAACTGATTTTGGATTAAGTCGAGCCTTTTATTGGATATATTTATAAAAAAGGCTTGAGCGAAAACCTAACCAATTTCTTTTTTTGATTGAAGTTTTTTTAAAAGGATTAAATTATGAAAGGACAAATTTTTGTTCTTGGTGCAATTAGTCTAATTGTTGCCTTGTTTTTAACAACATCAAATTTACAAAAAGAGATTTATCTTCCAAAAGTTGATGAGCCTCTGTTAGAAAATATAGCAAAAGAATATAATTACTGGATTGCTTATTCAAGTATAGAAGGAAGTTATAACCTTTTAAATTTTGGAAATTTTGTCAAGGAAAATTATCCGACTATAGAGTTTTTTTATTTACTTGCAGAAGAAGATAATTTAAAGGTTGCAAATTTCTTTGATAGTGGAATAAACTTTAAAATAAATGGAAAAGATTTTTATCTTAATAAGAATGATTCTGTTAACTGTAATTTCTCTGGAAAGATAAATTTCTCTTCTAAATACAAAAATTTTACTTACAAGCCTAAAAATAGATTTTCTGGAGCAATTTTTTTGAGAATTGACAAGGAGATTACTAAACCACAATTGTTGAAGGTTTTTGAGTAGATTGTTAATGTGACATCCTCCACCACCAAATTGATTTTTGGAAGTATCTTCCAACGATGAAATTATGTTATTGAGAATCATCGAATATAGTTCCTGCTTCCACGACCCGACTTGCTGACTGGTCAGTAGAGGTCAAATCTCCACAGGCGTGAATTCCCACTCGTCCAGCGGTATTTATTCCTTCCCTTAATATGTTTATTGCAGAGTTCTTATCTCTTGGTATTTTTGCACCACATTTTTCACATTTATAGATTCTCTTTGATAGTGGCATATCTTGTTTATTTCCACAATCAGAACATATCTGGGAAGATGAGTAAAATCTGTCTATTTCTACTAACTCACCTCCAGCACTTGAAGCCTTGTAAGTGAGCATTCCTGTAAAAACAGACCAACTTGTATCAGATATTGATTTTGCCAAATAATGATTCTTAACCATATTTGATACACCTAAATTTTCTATGGCTATGAAATCATATTGTTGTGTAAGGTGATAACTTAATTTATGTAGAAAATCCAATCTCTGATTAGTTAAGGTTTCATAATCCCTTGCTAATTTCACTCTTTGTTTGTTCTTGTTATTTGAACCCTTCTTTTTCTTGGATAATTTCCTGTGCTCTCTTTTTAACTTCCTTTCACTCCCCTTTAGAAATCTCTGATTCTCAATAACAGTTCCGTCCGACAGAGTAGCAAAATTCTCCAATCCTAAATCTATTCCAACTTTGTTTTCAGGATATTTGTGTTTAACTGGTTTGTTTTCTATTTCACAACTAAAGGAAATAAACCATTTGTTACTTAGTGTTTTCTTAACTGTTAGAGTTTTTGGATTTCCTTTTGGTATCCTATGCAATTCAATAGGAACAGAACCTATTTGAGTTATATGAAGTCTTCTCTGATTTTTGAACTTGAAACAACCATTATTCTGCGGATAGGTTATACTATTTATTCTCTTCCTGAATCTTGGGTAACCAACTTTGCCTTTCTGTTTTTCTTTTATTCTCTGATAAAATGCTTTATAACTCTTATTTAACTTATCTGCAACATTCTGTATAACCTGAGAATGTCCTCTATAACTTTCTTTTAGAATATTGGTAAGTTGATACAAATCTTTTCTGCTTGTTATAGATTTTCCACTACATCTATAAGTTTCTTTGGATATTTCCAATAGATCATTATGTAAGTTTTTACAAACCTCAAATTGTTTTTCTAATCTTATTTTTTGTTTTCCTGTTGGATAAATTCTGTATTTATAATTTCTCAATAACATATATAATATAACAAAAATCCTTTAGTAAGGTAATTGAGCTACCACCAAAATCTATATTATTAACTAAGATTTTGGAAGTAGACTTCTTGGCTATTTAAAGTTAAAAGTTTTTAGATAAAACTTACTTTTCACTCAACTTACTAATCAAATCTTTATCTAAAGAGTAATCAACTAATTCTAATGAAGAAGCATGATGAGAATAGCAGCCCCAGGGAATTTTTTCTCCTGTTTCTTTCTCTATGTACCAGAGAATAAAATTTCCTAGTGCTAAAGAACCATGAACATTTGCGGGAAATGCAAACCAGTCATGGGCTCTTAAATAAGCCATCGGTGTAAATAACCACCCATATTTCAAATCCTCCTGTTCTCCTTTACTTAAAGTAGGAACTAAAAATCTCCTTAAAATCCCGTCTTTGTTGTATTGTCTGTAATAAGTTTTCCTTAATAATGGAAAGAACATGCAATAACAGGGATTGTGCATTTTTCTTGGGTCTATTGGTCTCAAATCATCTGCGTTCTGTAGTTGCAGGTAAGGTCTGTAAGTCCCGGTAATCTCATCAGAAACAACAATAGAGCATGCTTTTGCAATCGCTAATAACTGGTTAAAAGACTCTTTTTGTAGTTCTTTCAATTCATCATAAAAACTAAGTACTGCCTTAAAATCCGGAATTTTTTCGTAGTACTTTTCCTGAAAAGATTTTACCAACCTGATAATATTTTCTCTTTCTGGTTTATTGCAATGTTCCATTCCTTTTGCTGTAATTCTGGTTCCATAGGAATAAGAGATGTTAGACATATCTGGAATAGAAGGAACTGTCTTCTCCAGATTTTTATCAAAAATAACATTGCTCCAGGGAATCAAATAATTCCAGACTCTGTATGCCTGAAGATATTGTTTCAGTTTCTTATCAGAATCAACCCATTCAACTGGTTTGTAATTTTTGGGATAGCTCTTTTGTTTAAGGTTTTCTATAACAATAGTTGTTGCCAAAGTGTCTAAACTCATTCTGTTGCTCTCCTGCTTTACCCAGACTCCTGCTCTCTTCAGGAAATCAACTAAAACCAGATGTGCTTCTTCTACAGTAGAAGAATAAATTGTTGTTCCTATTGTTGAAAATGATTCACAAGGCAGGGACTGTAAATCAACAAGAGAATAAGATAATATGATTGGCTCTTGTTTAGAGGCGCCTTTATCAAATAAAGTGATTGTATCCTGTTTTTTAATTGTTCTCAATAAAGGCAAAACTTGTTTTTCATAACTCATTTTATAAGCATTCTCCGGTTCCTGTAGGCAAAGCCTTACCAGCAAAGTTATTAAAGCAGGATTAAAAATACCAATTAAGTTTATAACTTCTACTTGCTTTCTAAGTCTCTCAATAGCCTCTAATGGTAAATTTGGTAAATAAGGGAAAGAGGGACATTTTGTACCAATTACCTTTTTATTTTCATCAACTCCATTTAAAACCAGATTTTCAATTAAGTCAGCAGTTAAATGCCCAGAGTCTCTTCCGGCAAGAATTAAATATCTTATGTTTGGATTTGAAATAATATTTGTTATCAAAAGTTCAACTCCTCTTGGGGTTAGACAAGGCCCTGTTGCGCAGACTCCTGCGGAAATTGCATGTTCCTGTAACTCTCTATCCTGTGCAGGGCAAATCAGAACAACTGGATTTGCAACATCACCAAGGTCATAAGTTCCGGAATTCTGTGGCCATTTTATTTCCTCTATCAGTTTCTCTCTTGGATATTTTACCAATTTTTGTTTTTCTCTTGGTTCCCTTTTAAACTCAAATTTTCTCTCATTTACAACAATTGAGAAAGAGTCTGGCAGATTATCCAGGTCTTTCCCGCTCTTTAGAAATTCTGCTAATTCTTCTAAACTCAGACTCATAACTTATTTTAGAAGATAATTTTATGTTCTATCCTCTTTATGCAGACTATGAAGTTTTAGATAGGGACCCAATAATAAAAGTTTTTGGAAGGGATGAAAAAGGGGGAAAAAAGGTTTTTGAGGATAAAAATTTTGAGCCTTATTTTTATGCAATTCCTGAACAGGATAAAATTGAAGAAACTAAAAAAAGGATTGAAGAAGTAAAGATTAAACATTTAGGGGAAGAAATAAAAACAAAAAGAATAGAAGTTAGTGATAGAATTGAAATAAACAAAACATTAAAAATTCTGAAAATTTTCTGTTATTTGCCAAGAGATATTCCTTTGCTGAAAGAAGAAGTTAGACACACAAAAGGAGTCCTGCACAAGAGAGAATATGACATTCCCTTTGCAAAAAGATACTGTTTGGATAAACAGATTTCTTTTTTGAGTCCTTACAAAATTGAAAATGGGGAATTGAAAAAAGTAGATGGAATATTATATAAACCTTCTGTTGCAGCATTTGATATTGAAATATATAAACCAAGTTTTAATGCAAAAGAAAACAAAATTATTTGTATTGGAATTTACAGCAAAAATAAAAAAGCGATCCTAACTTGGAAGAAATCAAATTTTGAGAATGTAATTGTTCTTAAGGATGAAAGAGAGATGCTAAGAAAATTTTTTAAGATAATTGAAGAATTTGATGTTTTAATTTCTTATAATGGAGATAATTTTGATTTGCCTTTTTTAAAGATTCGGGCAGAAGAATTAAGATTAGGCTCTCCTGTTTTGCTTTCCAGAACAAGAGCAAATTTCAGAAATGTTATGCATGTTGATTTGTATAACATTATTACAAAACATTTAGGGGCAGAAGTAAAAACTGTAACAAATAAACTGGATGAAGTTGCAAAATTTTTCTTGGGGGAAGGAAAAAATGATTTGGAAATTGAAGAAATTAAAAAACTCTGGGATTCTAATGAAATCAAAAAAATAGATAAAATTCTAAGATATAATTCACAGGATTGTAAAATAACCTATCTAATTGGAGAAAAAATTCTCCCTCTGGAGAGCAGATTCTCAAATCTGGTTGGAATAAGTTTGTTTGAAGGGACAAGAGTTGGGTTCAGCCAACTTGTTGAGAATTATCTAAAGAAAGAGGCGGTGAGAAAGGGAATTTTAATAAAAAACAAGCCAACAGATAAAGAAATTGAACAAAGAAGAAGAGAAACCTATATTGGTGGTTATGTACACAAACCAACTCCAGGATTGTATGAAAATATACATGTTTTAGATTTCAAATCCCTGTATCCAAGTATTCTAGTTTCATATAACCTTTCTCCAGATACTTTAGATAGGGGGGGAGAGGTAGAAGTAAAGATTGATGGAAAAGTGCACAAATTTACAAAAAAGAGAAAGGGTTTTATTGTTGATGTTGTTGAGAGGTTAATAAGAAAGAGGGCAGAGATAAAGAAAAAATTTGGAAAGGGTGTTGATGAAAAAGCATTAAAGACTCTTGCAAATGCAACTTATGGTTATCTTGGATTTTTTGGAGCAAGGTGGTACTCAAAAGAATGCGCAGAATCAATAACTGCATTAGGAAGAAAATATATAATAGAAACAATAAAAAAGGCTGAAGAAGAAGGGTTTAAAGTGGTTTATGGGGATACTGACTCACTTATGATTACTGGAGAGACAAAAGATATAAAAAACTTTCTTGCTGAAATTAATAAAAAATTGCCTGGGATAATGGAACTTGAATATGAAAGTTTTTATAAGAGAGGTATCTTTGTTTCTACTGCCTCAGGAGGGGCAAAGAAGAGGTATGCTCTAATAGACGAGAGAGGGAATATAGAAATTAAAGGTTTTGAATTTGTAAGGGGTGATTGGAGTAAGATTGCAAAAGAAGCTCAGAGAAAAGTTTTGGAATTTGTTTTAAATAACAAAGAGAAAGAAGCTGTTAAATTTGTTGGTGAGGTTGTCAGGAAAATTAAAAAAGAAGAAATAGAACAAGAAAAATTAATAATAAACCGGCATTTAACAAAAGATTTGGAAAATTATACCCAAATCGCTCCCCACGTAAAAGTCGCGAGAGAATTAAAAAAAAGAAATATTAAAATCAACAGAGGTCTAATTGTTCAATATATTATAACCAAGGATGGAGAATCAATATCTGAAAAAGCAAAATGGTGGGAAGAAGCAAGAGATTATGACCCTGATTATTATATAAATAATCAAGTTATTCCTGCAGCACTTAGAATTCTTAGTGTTCTTGGTTACTCAAAAAGTGATTTTTTAAATGAACAAAAGAATTTGGATAGTTTTGATTTACTTAAAAATAATTAGATAATAGTAATACTTAGTAATACAAAGGTATTTAAAGATATTTAATTTAGTTATTAATATGTGTGGTATAATTGGATATCTTGGAAATAGGGAAGCAGGGCCTATTTTGCAGAAAGGTTTGAAAAAACTAAATTACCGGGGTTATGATAGTTGGGGTTTTGGCTTAAAAAACAAGGATAAAATTGAAATTATTAAAGATGTTGGAGATTTTGAAAAATTAGATAACCTACCTAATATAAAAAGTAATTGCGCTATTTCACATTCCAGGTGGGCTACTACAGGGAAAATATCAAAAGAAAATGCTCACCCCCATACTAGCGAAGATAACAAAATAGCAATTGTACATAATGGGATTGTAGAAAATTTTCAGGAACTAAAAAAAGAATTGTTGAGTAAAGGATATAAATTCAAATCAGAGACTGATACAGAAATAATTTGTCATTTAATAGAAGAGTATTCTGGGTTTGAATTTCCAGAAGCGGTAAGAAAATCATTTTTAAGACTAAAAGGAAGAAATGCTATTGTTGCTTTACATCAAGATTTTAGCGGATTGGTTGGTGTAAAAAATGGCTCTCCTATGATTGTTGGAGTAAAAAATAATTCTACAGGAGAAGAATATTTTATTGCATCAGACCAGAGGGCATTTGCAGATGAAACAAAAAAGGCTATTTTTTTGGATGATAATGAATTGGTTGTTTTGAATTGAAAATGGGAAAATTTGTAAGAGGTGGGGTTAGGATTAAAGAAAGAATAGAAGAAGATGTGAAACCTTTTGATAGTACAATTACCAGGTTGAAAGAAAAATATGACAATAAAAATTTTTGATGTTGGAACTAAAAAAGAAATAAACAAAAAAATAGAGGAAGTTAAATTTGAAGAAAGAGAGAACTACCTGAAAGGAGAACATTACATGTTAAAGGAAATTTTGGAACAGCAAGAAACAGTAAAAAAAGCAACAGAACAGGATGAGCAGAAACTACTTGAAACCGCAATGGAGATTTTGAGGGCAAAAAATGTTATTTTTACTGCCTGCGGAACTGCAAGATATGCAGCGATAATTGGAAGATATTTATTTTCCAAGATTGCGAAAAAATTTTCTGAAGTTATAATGGCTCATGAGTTTCAGTATTTTGTTGATTCTGTTGATAAAGATACTTTAGTAATTGCTATCTCGCAGTCTGGGGAAACAGCGGATGTTCTTGAGGGAGTTAAAAAAGCAAAAGAAAATGGGGCAAAAATTGTTTCGGTAACAAATGTTGAAAACTCATCTTTAGATAGAATTTCTGACAAAATATTCTTCCTGAATTGCGGTCCTGAAATCGCGGTTGCTTCAACAAAGGCTTTTACAGGGCAGTTAGTTGTTTTGTATCTTCTTGCTTTTGCTACTATATACAAAATTCAGGAAGGAAAAATAAAATTGAAAGAGATTGGGGATAAAATAAAAAGTATTATTGATAAAGATATCCTGAAAGAACTTTCAGAAAAATTGAAGGATAAAAAAGATTTTTATTTTATTGCGAGAGGAATTGATTTTGCAATTGCTTCTGAAGGAGCATTGAAGTTGAAGGAACTAAGCTATGCCCACGCAGAGGGGATGCCTGCCGGGGAACTAAAACATGGAACCCTATCTTTGATTGAAGAAGGAACTACTGTTATTGCAATATGCCCAAAGGATTATACCTATGAGGAGACCTTGAACAATGCCTTAGAAGCAAAGTCAAGAGGGGGTTTTATTATTGGGGTTTCTGATGAGGGAAATGAGATTTTCGATGTTTGGATAAAAATTCCAAAGGTAGATGAAATTTTTTACCCTCTTCTTACTATTATTCCTCTTCAGTTACTCGCTTATTATTTAGCTGTTGCAAAAGGAAATAACCCGGATAAACCAAGAAACCTTGCAAAGTCAGTAACAGTAAAGTGAATTATGGAAGTAGATAAAAATGTTTTTCGGGCTTACGATATTAGGGGGATTTTTCCAACCCAAATAAATGAAGAACTCGCAAACAAAATTGGTAAAAGTTTTGGTAATTTGATTGGGGCAGGGAAAGAAGTAATTATAGGGAAAGATTTGAGAAGTTCTGGAGAAAATTTGAAAAATGCCTTGATAGAAGGACTGAGTTATTCTGGGGTTTATGTTATTGATATTGGCACGGTTCCAACACCTGTAGTTTACTTTGTAATTTGCAATGAAAAAAAAGATGGTGGAGCTATTGTTACTGGTTCTCATCTATCTTCTGGATGGAATGGTATTAAACTCTGCAAAGAAAATGGATTGCCTCTAACTTATGAAACAGGAATAGGAAAAATTAAGGATAAAGTTATAGAGGGAGAATTTTATGAATTTACAGAAAAAGGAAAAGTTGTTAAAAGAGAGTTTATAGACAAATATGTTCAGTATTTGTTATCTAAAATAGAAATAAATAGAAAACTAAAAATAATTGTTGATATTGGAAATGGGTCTTGTGGAGAAGTTGCGAAAAAACTTTTTGAAAATTTAAATTGTGAGGTAAAATTTTTATTTCCTGAACCTGATGAAACTTTCCCAAATCATATACCTGACCCTCTTCGGGAAGAAACTTTAAAATACTTAAGGGAAGAAGTTATAAAAAATGAAGGTGATATAGGAATTGCCTATGATGGGGATGGAGATAGAATTGGTGTTGTGGATGAGAAAGGAAATATTATTAGGAGTGATATTCTTCTTATATTGATTGCAAAAAGTGCCTTAGAAAAGGAAAAAAATCTAAGGTTTTTATTTGAAGTAAGGTGCTCAAGATTAACTTCTGAAATTATAAAAAAGTCTGGGGGTATTCCAGAATTTGTCAGGGTTGGACACTCCTATATAATGAAGGAAGCGAGAAAGAAAAAAGCAATTGGAGGAGAATTAAGTGGTCATTTTTATTTCCCTGAATATTACTATGATGATGGGTTTTTTGCATCATTAAAAATACTTGAAATTCTATCAAACTCTGATAAAAAACTATCTGAAATGGTTAATTTCGGAGAATATTATTCATCTCCTGAAATAAGAATTTCTTATCCAGATGATAAAAAATTTGAATTTGTTGAGAGGGTCAAAGAGATATTTGTTAAGAAGAGGTACGAAGTTATCACAGTAGATGGAGCAAGGATTGAATTTGAAAGCGGTTGGGGTTTGGTGAGAGCCTCAAATACAGAGCCAAAACTTGTTTTAAGGTTTGAAGGAAAAAGTAAAGAATCCTTGGAAGAAATTAAGAATAAAATTATGGGTGTTATTAGAGAGGAAGCAGAGAAAGATGGAATCAAGATTTAACCCCTCTCTATAACTAAAGTCCTGAGATTATCTCACTCTGAACTACAAGCCTTTCTACTGATTTTTTATATATATAACCTCAGTTATGGGTTACTTTAAAACAACTTTGATTTATACAGGTACTGAGTTTAGTTTTCTGTTGAACTTTCTACTCTTACCTTTTGCTGAGCTTCTAATCCCTTTCAAATTTTTCAAAAAAGAGTTATTTTCTATTTCTCAATTAATTTTTCGACTTTCTGTTATTTTGCCAGTTCTCCTTTAAAGGATTTAGATAAAACACTTTCAAATAATTCTTGAAGTTTTTGTATGCCTTGTTAGGATTAAAAAATATACACCTCCCTATTTTTCCATTTTTCTGCGGCATAAATTATAAAATTAAATACTTTTATGTCCCATTTCTTTGCTTTTCTATCAATTTTTCTTTTAAGCCCATAATTTTTTGCTTCCTTCAGAAATATCTCAGTAAATAATGGAGACAATCTTGTTTTTTCTCTGTGACGCTCTGAATGGCATGGTAATAAATTAATTGACTTATAATCTTCTCGTCTTCTGCTGGTATAAATAGCGAAATAACCACCAGCGATATCTTCTTGAATTTCAATATCGTTTAAATTGGTGTAGCTATAACCATAATTTAAAATATCATTCTTATAATATCCTTTATCCGGCTCGGGTATTCGCATAATTCTTCCGACAGTTTGAATAGAAAATATCGGACTATGCCACTCTCTAAACAGAACCAAAAGCCGCGCACGGGGACAATCCCAATCTAAGGCAATCGCTTGTTTGAAAATTAAAACTTCAACTTCGCTATCTGGCTTTTCCACGTTTTCTTTACTAATATGTTCACTCGAAAGCCAAATTGCTAACTTTCCAGTTTCTGTTGAAATATTGTATTTATCCTTCAAAATTCTGATTACCCTGTCTTTCATCCTATCTTCCAATTTCCCGATCCTATCTGGGAGTTAAATCAAAACTAAAGGTTTAAGTTTGACTTTTTCTTTTTGAAATGCTTTTAATAATTCTTCCCTCTTTTTTAAAGCCGCATCAATTACCAGTTCATCGCTACTTTTACTTAAACTTGATTCAATTTCCCCTTCTTCAATAAATTAATAAACTTTTCATTCAAAATAATGGCTTTCTTAATCATTCCTTCAACCCTGACTAATTACTTCTCGGCCTTCTTCTTTGGTTCTTTCTAAAACTTTAGACAAATTGAAATCTTGCTTATTATCACGAATATAAACATTATCCTTTTTATTGATACTCTCCCAGTTAAAAAACAAAATTTCATTCTCTCCTATTTTTGTATCATCTAAATCCTCAAAATATGAACATTGCAAAGCTCGGCTTGTTTCAAAATGATCTTGATGTACGGAAGATGTACGGAAGATGTACGGAAGATGTACGGAAGATGTACGGAAGATGTACGGAAGATGTACGGAAGATGTACGGAAGATGTACGGAAGATGTACGGAAGATGTACGGAAGATGTACGGAATCCTAAAAAAGCTTTTTTTGTGCCGAACTTTTCTTATTTTGCAATTTTTCTTGTGGCATCTTTAATACTAATCCTGTTAAACTATACTCAACATTTGGGCCGAGTTCCTGACTTCTCTTAACTAGTTTTTTAGCCTCTAACGATCTGACATATTCAACTGTTGATGACCGAGAACGATTTAATTCTCCTTGAAAATCAGATATCTTCCCTCTTTTGTTTTTTACTAAATAATAAATAATTTTTTTCTCATTCTCTTTAAGATCTTTTAAAATTTCTTGATTTAGTTCTTTCATGTCCTCTAAATCACTCTTTACAAGTCTCTTTTCAATATTGTTTCTTAAAATCACTTTAAACAGTACTGCTTTTTTATCATTTTGAAGTTCTGGATCGGGTAATCCCAGATTAATCATTTCTTCTCTAATCCTATCTACACCCTCGCTAGCAGATTTAACATACCCCAAATATAATAAACCTTGCATCAGGAGGGGATTGCGCGGAAAATTTTCTTTATAGATATTTTCTTCAGTTACTATGCCTGGTAGATTACCCGGACTTTCAACTTCTATGTGGTCATTAAACATTCTGGCAAAAATGTTGGCGTTTTTTAAACTGTAGGCGCGGTGTGCAACAGCATTAACAACCGCTTCGTACCAAGAAAATTCTGGATATTCCAAAACAGTTTTAAACTTGCCATCATCACCCAAAAAACTTAATTCTTTTATCTGTGACTTGACCATTTCTGCTAATTGGTCAATTTGTTTAGATATGGGGCCTTCAAAAAATTTATCTTTAACAATATTAGAACGGGTTCCTGTTTCAATCTTTATCCCTTCGTACTTAAAAAATCTGATTTTTGCCCCTGGTATAAATTCATCTGGTTTATTATAAAATAACAAAGCGCCGGCATAATTTATTTTTATTTTATCTTGCTCTTTTTGTCCAAGTCCTTTCATTAAAATTAAATCTTCTACAGATGGCTTGTTTTTTAATCCGTCCCTTTCAATCCATTTCTTAATAAAATCTTCCATCAAATCTTGGTTTAACTGTTCAATAGTTAAAGTCGGTATTAACTCTTTTTCAAAATCGGCTTGTCTTTTATTGTATTCCATCTGTCTAATTTTTTCTGGTGACATTTTACAGGTTTGATCTCCGATTCTTTCGTAAGCCTCGCCTGAATTTAGTTTAATAACTTTATCAGGAGAAAATTCAACATAAAAAAGCAACAATCTGTCTTCTCGTCCCTCGTTGTTTGTTATTGGAATTTCTTTATATTCCAGTTTTACTAATGGACAAAAAATTCTTTGGGCCCCGATTAATTTATTAATTTTATCTTGCCTACGGCATTAATGCCTATCACTTCTGTATCATTCTCAATGCCTAAAACAACTAGACCTCCCTCAACGCTACTATTAGCAAAGGCAGAAAATTCAGAAGTTAAATCTTTTTTTTGAATACGAGCGGATTTTTTTCTCAAAATTTTGGTTTTCAACGCTGGACAATATTTTTTCTATATTTGGATTGTTATATAGGTTTCTGCTCATAGTGTTAAAATTTTTTAAGTGCTTCGTAAAACGAGACAGTTAATTCAAAATAATTTTTATAAAAATCTCTAAATTGTCTATCATCTATGTCCTTATCTAGAAATTCTAAATCTCTGTAATTTGATTTTATTCTATACCAATAAAAAAATTCATATATACTAACTGTATTATTTTCTAAAAATTCCTTTTTCAGCCGTTCAATTTCGGCCAAAAGTTTTTCTTTTGATAAATTTTGATAACTTTTCTTTTTTGCCATAATTTTAAATCAGCTTTTTATCTTTAAAACTAAAAATTTTATTTTTAGTAATCATTACATGATCTGAGACATCAATTCCTAAGATTTTGCCGGCCTCAAGGATTCTTTTGGTGATCTCGAGGTCGGCTTCTGATGGTTCAGGGTCGCCAGAGGGATGGTTATGAACTAAAATTACTGAGGCAGCATGATGTTTTAGAGCCTCTTCAAAAATTTCTTGAGGGTGAACAATATTAGCATTTAGGGTTCCGATAAATGTTGACTGTTTTTTCCAAATCATTTCATTTCTGGCATTAAGATAGATAGTCATTAAATGTTCTCGAGTTTTATCTCTTAAATAAACTGCTTGGGCTAAAACTAGGGATTTTTCTAATTCCATACTATTAAGTATATCAGAATACTGAATTTAAGTCTACATAAATAAAAAACAGCTTTGATAATTAAGCTACCTTTTATAATCTGGCTCTTCTTCACCATCTTTAGCTTGCAATACATGAGCATATCTGAATTCTTTTCCATCTTTGAGATAAGTTACCGGGGTCAGATTTAAGCTTTTGTACGGTGCTACTCTATATACTTCCTCTTTAAAGAGCCTACAAAATAAAGCAACCAGAAAACTCTTTCCAACATTTGTCCCAAAACCAGTAGTCCGAATCATAATTTTTTAGCTTTCATAATACATAGAAGACTTTAAATACCTCTGTTTCTAAACCAACCATCTAAGGTTAAAATCAGTTTCTTGGATATTATTTTGTAATACTCTTTATCCTCTCTTTTATTATCCCTTTCGTTTTTTCAATTTCTTTTAATTTATCTTTATTCCTTAAACTTTCCTGTATTTTTTCTTTTCCATCAAAAACTATTCTTACTATGTTTTTCATATTTTCTAAGTTTGTCTCCTCTCCCTTTAAAACTTTAAAAACAGATTTCTCCAAAATCCTGTAAAGCTGATCTTCTTCCAGATTTAGCAATTTTACTTCTCCAATTTTTTTATCTCTTTCAACAAATAATTTTCTGTTTTTCATTTCTCCATACAAACTAACGGAGCCACAATTTAAAATAAATAACCTGAAATCTTCGTAAGGGATTTCCATTCCTTTTTCTTGTTTTTTCCTTACAAATTCATAGTTTGTTAATTTTTTTAGTTTATTGCTTATTTTCTTCCCTTCTTCAGATACTCCAAGCCAACTTGAATATAATTTGAAAGGAATTTTTGATTTTTTAGTTTCTAAGAGCCCTCCTACAATATTTTCGGCTGTTGCAGTCTCTTCACTTATCTCATTTTTTATCTGACCAAAAATATCAAGAAAATTTTCTTTATTTAAAGATTCTATCATTAGATAATCTACTCTTGCTTTTGTTAGTTTTATATTTTTAATTTCCTGTTTGCAAGTACTTAAAAATGAAAAGATATAGATTTCATGGGCGGATTTGTCTAATAAACAACCTCCTTTAACAGCTTCTCTAACGAAAGTTCCTAAAATCTTCTGTAAACCTATTGAAGATTCTCTAAATACTTCTATTGATTTAATTTTTAGTTTGTTTCTTTTAAGATAGTTAATTGCTGTTAATACAACTTCATTCTCTTCTTCAATAAAATCACAATTCCATTTTTTTGGTAATTTTAGCTCTTGCTCAAATTCTTCCCTTGTTAGAGCTGAAGGTTTCTCTGCAAGGTGCCAAAAACCAAATTTCATTGATTTTGATAAATGAGAATAATGCAATTCTGAAGGACCAACATCATATATCATTATTTTGCCCTTATCTTTTAACTTCAGAGCTTCTTGGTACATATCAAAAGTGTGGTCAAATATTTTTAATTTTGATTTATATTCTGCTTTCTTTTTTATAAATTCCCTTCTTTCAGGATTTATCTCCGTAATTCCAGCAAACTCAACAAAATCATATTTTTTAGATAATTGCAATAGTTTTTCAAAACCATACTTTCCAAAAGTTCCACAACCTATCTGATAAACATAAACTTTTTGCATATTCACTCCAAAAATATAGATTCTTTATTCTCCATACATTTTATAACTTTTCCTTTTACCTTCCTTTTGTACATATTTCCTTTATTTATCCTGTCAATATTATATTTGAAAGCAAAAACTCCTGCTCTCGTCGAAATACTCTCCAAACCAGCAATAACAATAATTTCCTTTTCCTTGTCAAAAGGATTTATAGATTTACAAATAAAACCACAATCAGGGTCAACATATTCTTCTCCACTAATTGTAGAAATTATTTTTGTTCCATTTTCATCAAATCTTATAGGCAAACTTCCATTAATTTCTCCTTGTAATGTATTAACATATAGGCCACCGATAATTATCAAGTTGTCTTTTTTTTCTTTTTCAGTAAGTTCTTCATCAGTATAGATAAGTTTCTCTTTAGAAGCCCCATATTTTCCAAGTAAAGCTGCTATTTCCCCAGATAAATAACCTGATTTACTTCCTTTCTTGAACTTCCCATGGGGATAAGTAGCCCCAACAATAATTTTGCTGTTTATTTCGCCTTCTTTTGTAAAACCCTTCAAAATTTCAGGTGGTGAGGGAAAAAAATTTTTCAAATTACTCTCCGCTTTTTCAGCAAATTTTGGAATTAAACAATAAGCAACTGGTTTTGTCTTGTAACGCTTTAAATTACCTTCACTTTTTTCTTCTCCTATAAAACTATGTTTTTTTAACAAATGTAAATGATAATAAACTTTTTGCTCATGTATACCTAACTTTATAGATAATCCTCTTGGATAAAAAGGTTTTTGAGACAGAGTCTTCAAAATCTTAAGTCTTGTTTTATCAGAAAGAACTTTCAACTCTTCTATTTTTTTCAACTCCCTTGCTTTAAAACTTTCTTTTGTCTCTGGACTAACTATGATTTTTTCTTCCATAACTCTTATAAAGTTTTTTATAATCCTCTTTAAGTTTTTATAAAAAATGTTATAATTTAAACTATAAATAATTTTATTACTGGTTGATTATATGGCAGAAAAAACAGCTCTTTTTGGGGCAGGAAGTTTTGGTAAAGTCCATGCTAAAGACCTTGCAGGCCTAGGTTATTTAAGTTGTATAGTAGATACAGATCCTGCAAAGAAAGAGATAGCGGAGAAATATGGTGTAAATTTTATTAATGAAGATGCTGTCAGATTAGGTGAGAAAGAAAAGATATTCGAGAATGCAATCAAAACAAATAATTGGGATATTGCAACAAATACACCCAGCCATTTTCCATTAACACTTTTAGGTGTTGATTATGGAAAAAATATTTTTGTGGAAAAACCACCTGCAGAAAAAGCAAGTGAACTTGAATATATTACAAAAAATTATCCTAATGCAAAAATTGGTGTTAATTATATAGAAATGGCTCATCCAGTAGTACAAGCCAATAAAGAAGATATGGATTTTGAACCAGGATATTCTTTTAATAGGAGAAGTAAAGATTTAAGGGGTGTATCTGAGAGGGGAATTGGTGGTGGAGTAGGTTCAAGAATTACTTTAGAGGATTTAATGCATGATTTGTCAGAAGTGGATTTGTTTAGAAAGTATGTGTCAGGAAGTTCTTTTGCAGAAAAACCTCCAGAGGTTAAAAATGCAAAAATTCAAACCTGGTCTGAACTTCCTGAAAATGGAAATCCAAAATATCCTTTTTCAACTGATGTGAGGGCAGAATTTGGATTACTATTTCCTGATGGAATGGTATCGGAAATAGAAGGAAGTTTTGCTGACCCTGAAATAAGACAATATATGCTAATAGATGGAGATGGAAAAACAGCACAATATGGAAACACTTTGGCAAGACCAGAAATAAACCCAATAGCGGCAAGAGTTGAAGGAAAAAGAAATGTTGATTATTTGTTGGAAAAGGTTAAAGGTCAATATATCACAGATAAGGAAAAACAAGATGAAGTTCTGAAAAGAGCAAATGCAGAAACATTAGAGGAAAAGATGAATAAATATGTTCCAGAAGAAAAATGGAAAGATGGAGAACCAAAGTATGGATGGGTTCCACTTTTTGCAATGTTAAAGAATTTCCATGAATCAAATTCAAAGAAAGACTTAACTTGTTCTTTAGATCAAGCCTTAGGATACCAAGATACAGCAGAACAAGTTTATTATGAAGGTGGCAAGCCAAAGGCTATGGTTTATAAGGTTTTGGAGTGATTAAAGATGGTAGGAAATAAAGATATGGGAGAAGATTCAAAAATTAATAGCTTTGATTGAACTCGAATAAATTTTAATTTTTATTAATTTTTTATAAATTCTTTAATGTTATCTAATATAAAAAAACCAATTTTTATCATTCCAATTATACACTTCCTTTTACTTTCTGGCTATAAACTATTTTCTCTTTACTATCCTCTATTCCTTGATTTAAAAGGGTTTTCTTTATCCTATATTGGATTAAATTATTTTATTATCTATTTCTGTGTTGGTTTCTTTTCTTTATTATTTCTTCTCTTAAAAAAAGGAAACATAAAAGTTTTATTAGCAATTTCTGTTTTTGGCTATTCTTTTTACTCAATTTCAATGCTTTTTGTTTCTACCTTGTTTCAATTTCTCTTAATGCAGGTTTTACTTGGATTTTTCTCTGGTCTGTTTTATGTTTCCACAAGAGGAATAATTTTATTTAAAACAAAAGCGAGGACTAGCGAATTTCAGTACTTTTATTTGGCTCCTCTTATTTCTGCAATTCTCGCTCCTATTATTGGAGGAATTTTAATATTTATTGGAAATTTTCCTTTAGCTTTCTTATCTTCAACTTTTATTTATTTCATAACTTTATTCCCAATCTTCAAACTTGAAAAAGTAGAATTTTTAGAGGAAAAAATAAAGTTTAAAATAAAAAATAAAAGGGTTTTGGTTTTACCTTTTGTTGTAATGTGTCTTGTTGGTTTTTACAGAGGTTTCTTTGTTCTTTTTTTAAAAAACTTTGGATTAACAATAAATCAAATCATCTATTTGTTCTTTTTTGCAAATTTAATTTTGTTCCTTCCTCTGTTTTTTTCTGCAAGAAAACTTGATTATTATGATAACAAATCATTATTTTTTTACTTTTCCATAGTTTTTGCAATAACAACAATTTTGCTGGGTTTTGTACAGAGTCTTGTTTTTATCTTTATTTTATACCTTTTTGAGTTTTCGCTTAGCATCTTTCTGAGATCAGAAAAAAGTTTTTTATTTGGTAGATTACATATTTTTAAAAAACAAAGATCAATTGTGGATACAGCGATAGAATCCTTTGGAGTTGCTTTTGGAGCTTTACTTGGGGGTTTATTGTTAATTTATTTTACTCTTTCAAACCTATTTATAATTTTTGGAGTAGGTTTGCTAATTTTTACTTTAGTGTTGAAGAAGTTTTAGCAAACAATTTTAAATAGTTTTCGAGTTCTCTTAAATTTTTAATCACAAAGTCAATTTCCTCATTGTTTGGTTCTTTTGCATATTTTCCTTCATTTTTTATTATTTATAAAACTTTTTATAATCCAGGGCTGTGGGACAGAATATACACAGTATAGGACGGAGAATAATTAATGATGCAAAAGAACTTCCAGAGAAAGACCGAGAACTTATTACTGAAAAATTGGACGATTATCTAGAAGGATGTGAAAGAGCAATAGATACAATAAAAGATGTAATTGGTGGTAAAGGTTCAGAATTGTATAAAGAAGTGAGGGAAACATTGGAAAGAGTAAGAGAAGAAATTGAAGCAGGAGCAGAGAAGAAATATCAATGATTTTTTTTCTTTTTATTTAGAAAAATTCTTAATTAGAAAGAGTAGATTTAACGAAAGAATTTGAAAAAATTGTTTTTGAACGGGAAAAAATAGAATGACATAATAATTTAAACCATAAATAGTTTTATTACTATTTGATTATATGGCAGAAAAAACAGCTCTTTTTGGGGTAGGAAGTTTTGGTAAAGTCCATGCTAAAGATCCCGCAGATCTAAATGGAAAACTAATGGATAGGCACCTCCTTTATGTTTATAGGGTTTTGAGGTGATTGAAGATGGTAGAAACAGGAGTATCTGAGCAGGATGATGAAAAAAATTTTTTAGAATATTTATTTGAAGACGTTAAAAAAGACTATATAAACTCAAAAAAAGAATATGATTGTAAATATCCAGGCAGAACCTTTGATGAAGATATGAAAAGAATACCGACTTTCCTGTATACATGGTTGCTTTATAGGAGTTACGTTAAGAGCAATGAAGAACCAAGCCACCGTTATAAACTTTCTCGAGAATGTACGGATGCTGGCAAAGCATCTTTTATGTTAGATGGGTTAAAAAGATATGAAAAACAAGTAAAAAATTTGATTAGTAAATCCACAAATGACATAAAGAAGGGGAGATACCTGAAGCTAGCAGAGGGGGCAGAAACGGATATATGTAAACCCGAGGATATACAAAAATTTTTAAGAGAATTGGGTAAAGATGTTGAAGAAGAATATAAAGAGATAAAAGAAGAATATAAATCTCGTCACCAAGGCAAGGATTTTGAAGAGAGATTTAGAAAAAAGGGACTACTTAAATATATAACTAAAAACAAAGTCAAAGGATTACTTCACAGGAGTATGGATCGGCGTTATCTATTCAGAATTTATGAATATTGGGATAACGGTGGGGCTTGGGGGTGCTCTAAATGTAATTTTGATAGAACGGTTTATATGTACAAGAGAATGGATGTATATGAAGAAAAAGCAAAAGAGCTAATCGATGACTTCATGGATGAGAAATTTTCAGGAAAGGTTCCAGAGGAGGGTGGTGAAAAATGACTAAAAAAGCTTATGTTTTGAATCCCCATAATGACGATGGAATAATCTCAACAGGAGGAACTCTGCTTCAGTTAATAAATAATGGTTGGGAAATCAATTATATTCAAATGACCGATGGGAGGCATGGTGGAAATTTACCTCCTAAAACGATAAAAAAGATGAGAGCAGAGGAAGGCAAGGAGGAGAGGAAATATCTTGGAATTAAAAATTTTTATAACTTTGATATTGAGGATGGAAAACTTAAGAATTACGAAAATGATCAAAGCACTATCGAAGAGGTTGCAAAAAGAATAAAATATAGTGATGTTGCTTTCATTCCTAACAAAGCAGAAGGTCATCCTGACCATAGAGCAACTTATGAAATTGGACATAAAGCTTTAGAACTTGCTAAAAATCCTTTAGAATCTCATTATATTGTCTGGCTTTTTCCCCTCTACTACCACAACCCAGGAAAGTTTGATAAAATCTTGAAAATTGACATAGACAATCAAATTGAAAGAAAGTTGGATGGAATAAGAAAACATAAATCACAAGTTGAATGGGGTAGATTTGATGAAATGGCAAATCACATTAATGAATACTTTTCTCTACTTTATTCTACTTACAGGAAAAGAGAAAAAAATTATTCTGAAATTATTGGAATACCAGAGATTAATAAAAAATATAATTTATTTGTTAAATCCCTTGAAAATGCTGAAGATGTAACAGAAATATTTCATGGGAGAAAATCTGAAAAGATAAAGGCATAAATATGGCATCAGAATATATAAGAAGGGTGGCAGAAGAATGTGGTTTAACACCTTTTTATATAGATAAAAAAGTAGATGATAATTATGGGAGGAAAATTTGATAAAAAGTATTTTGATGAAGAAGAATTTAACAGTTCGGATCCTTGGGGCTTTTTTACTTCTGAGTATGAACAAAGAAAATATAAAAGACAAATACAAGTAATAAGAGGTATGTTAAAAACAGAACCTGAAAAATTTCTAGAAATAGGTTGTGCTGAAGGGGCTCACACAAAGATGTTGGCAGAGGAATTTTATAATGCAAAAATCGTTGGAATTGATATATCTGAAAATGCTATTAAAAGAGCAAGAGAAAACATTGAAGTTTATAAAGATAGAGTTGAGTTAATCAACGCAGATATCTTAGAATATATTAATAAAATTCCAAAAAACAGCTTTGATGTAGTTATTTATAGTGAAACAATATATTACTTAGGGGCAAAATTGCCACTTACAGAAATGTATGATTATTTGGATAAACTTGTGAATACATTAAAACCTGAAGGTATGCTGGTAATGGCAAACATTAAAAATCAGCCAAATGCCCCAGAAACGCCTTTAACAAGAGGATCAATAATGGATGCGTACTATTCAATGCTATCCAAGTTAGCTGAACCAATACATAAAACAAAATACAATGAATTTAAAAAAGAAGAAAATCAAACTTTTGAATATCAAATCTGGGGTTTTAGAAAATGAAAATATCATTTACATATTATTAAAAACATTTTCAGAAAGTTTAAAAAGTTTGTCTGAATGGTCAAAATCTCTTGATATTCCAGTAGCAGTAGAAAATCTTGACTATCATAAAGGTGGTGCATATGAGTATATCTGCAAGCCAGAATTCATAAAAAATCTTTTAAATAAAAATCCAGGGTAAATTAACTATAGAAGCAATATACCCTAGTCTTAAAAATAAAAACATCATAGTTGTTGGAACTGGAGGAATAGGTGGAGCAATTGTTAAAGACTTCTTAGAGCAGGGTTCAAGAGTTTTTGCTCTCGATAAAAATATTGAGGTGTTAAATAAGTTATATAATTCATTAGATAAAGATGATAAATTAGAAATCTATCAGATTGATACAACTAACTATAAGAACTATAAAAAAGTATTGAAAGAAATAGGCAATAATTGTAAAAAAATAAAAACAGATATATAGGTGGAGGAAATGAAAAAAATTGTTTGTTTTGGGGGTGGAAACGCAATTCCGAAAGTTGTTTTATCTGAGTTAAAAAAATATCCTGTTGAAATAACTTCCGTTACTTCGATGGTTGATAATGGGGGTTCTACAGGACAATTAAGAAAAGATTTTAATGTTTTGCCTCCAGGGGATATTAGGAGACATTTATTAGCTTTGTCAGAAGCTCCAGAGTGGAAAAAAGAATTATGGAATTTTAGATTTGGTCATGAAGAATTTGGAGGAGGTCATAAAGGACATAAGTTTTCTAATATTTTTATTGGTGGTCTGGAGTATATTACAAAAGACTATGAAAAAGTTTTGGATATCGTACACAAATTTTTAGATGTTAGAGGGAGGTGTTTACCTGCAACAATAGAAAAAACACAAGTTATAGCAATTTTGGAAAACAGTACTAAAATTATTGGAGAAGATGAAATTGATGTTCCAAAAAAACATAGTCCAAACCTGAAAATTAAAGATGTTTATTTAAAACCAGGAGCAAAGGCTTATCCAAAAGTTTTAGAAGAAATCAAAGAAGCAGGTATTCTTATTTTTGGACCTGGGGACATTTACTCTAGTATTATTCCTTGTTTTCTACCAGAAGGAATGAAAGAAGCAATTCAAAAAACAAAGGCTAAAAAAGTTTTTATTTGCCCAGCAATGACAAAATTGGGAGAGACACAAAATTTCTCTGTTTTAGATTATACAAAAGAGATTGAAAAGTATATTGGCTGTGAACTTAATTTTGTTATTTTTAATAAATCTGTTCCAGAAAAAGAAAGAATAGAAGAATATAGAAAAGAAGAGCCTCAATTAATTGAGATTACAAAGTTTGATAACTTAGAAAATAAAAATAAATTTATTGGAAAAAACTTATTGGTTGAAGAAGGTCCAATAATTTATAATCCAAAAAAAGTTGTAGAAGAGATTTTAAAATTATGCAAGCAGTAATTTTAGCAGCTGGGGAAAGTTCAAGGTTTTGGCCTTTGAATCAAAAACATAAATCTCTTATTAAAGTCTGTGGTAAAACATTGATTGAATGGATAATAGAAGGAGTCAAAAAAGCTGGAATAAAAGATATTATAATTATTCAGGGACCAAAAAAAGATATTGAAAGGGAAATAAAAAATAAATATCCAAAAATAAAATTTGTTGCTCAATCTGAGCCTAAGGGGATGGGAAATGCTGTTTTGCAAGCAGAAGAATTTGTTGAAAAGGATTTTCTCGTTTTAAATCCAAATTATCTTGATATCAGGTATTTTATCAATATTTTGATTAAAAAGAAAAAACAAACTGATGCAAAAATGATTTTATTGGGAAAAGAAACAGAAAATCCAGAATTATATGGAATTTTTGATTTAGAAGGAGATAAAGCAAAGAGGATAGTTGAAAAACCAAAAAAAGAAGAGTCTCCATCTAATTTAAAGGTTTTGGGTATCTACTTATTACCAAAAGAATTTTTTAATTATTACAGGCGTGTTCCTGAACATACCTATTCTTTCGAAGATGCTCTATCTTTATATATGAAGGAAAATGATGTTCCTGTTGCCAGAGTAGAAGAAGAAGCCCTTTCTTTAAAATATCCTTGGCATCTACTTGAAATTGAAAAACAAATTTTAAAACAGAAAGATAATTATATTGACAAATCAGCATCAATAGGAAAAAATGTTCTAATTGAAAATTGTTATGTTGGAAAGGATGCGAAAATTTTTGAAAATTCTGTTTTGAAGAACTGCTATATTGGAGACAATACAATTGTTGGAAATTTCTCATTGGTAAGAAATTCTGTAATAGAAAATAATTGTTTAGTAGGTGCTCATTCAGAGATTGCAAAGAGTATATTTCAGGAGGATGTGCATGTCCATTCAGGTTATATTGGGGATTCTGTAATTAGTAAGCACAGCAGAATTGGGGCAGGAATAGTTACTGGAAATGTTAAGTTAGATAGAAAGGAAATTGACACAATTGTGAAAGGAGAAAAAGTAAATACTGGTCTAAAATCTTTTGGTTTAGTAATTGGAGAGAATACAAAGTTTGGGATTAATGTTTCCACAATGCCTGGAATTTTAATTGGTAATAACTGTATTATTGGACCTAATACTATAGTAAGAGAAAATGTTTCAGATAACACAAAATATTATTCAAAATTTGAAAGTGTGGTAAGTAAAGCATGAAAATAATATTTGACTTTGACTACACTCTATTTTCAACAAAAAAATTGTTTGAAAATTTAAAGGAAGAATTTAAGGGGTCAGGTGTTAGTGATAAACTGTTTTCTGAGACTTTTCAGAAATCAAAAGGTGCCTTTGGTTATAATTCCGAAAACCAATTTAAATTAATAATTGAAGAAAAGCCAGAACTTAATCTTAAAAAGTTAAAGATAGCATTTAAAAAAATTATTAACAGAGCAGACCAGTTTGTATATCCTGATGTTTTGCCTGTTCTAAGGAATTTAGAAAAAGAAAATGAACTTATCCTCCTCTCTTATGGAGAAAAAAAATTCCAAAAAGAAAAAATTGAAAACTCAAAAATACTTTCTTATTTCAATAAAATTATTATTACACAAGATATTAATAAAGTCTCTGATCTCAAAAAAATTCTGAAAGAAAAAGAAGTTGGGCTCTTTGTTGAAGACGCTCCAAACACTCTTTATGAAGCAAAAAAAGTTTTTCCAAACCTTATTACTGTGAGAATTAAGAGGGAAGAAGGAAAATATATAAAAGAGCCAGATAATAAGAATATTGATTTTGTGATTAGAGATTTAGAGGGACTTAAAAAAATTATAAATCAGAAATTTTTCTTTTGAGCAAATAAATAAAGTTTTTTATTCCTTGTGTTATAGTAACTCCTTTTCGATATAGTGGAGAGTCTATTTTTATACAAGTATACTTTAAGTTATTCCTGCCAAGCTCATAAACAATCTCAGCTTCAATCTCGTACCTCTGTGCTTTTAAATTCAATTTCTTAGCGGCTTTTTTCGAAAATGCTTTATAACCACATTCTGTATCATACACTCTAGTTTTACAAATAATGTTTGTTAATAGAGTAAGCCAGAAATTTCCAAATTTTTTTATAAAAGGATATTTTTTTAATTTTCTTGCTCCTATAACCACTTCGTATCCTTCTTTTATTTTTTCAATGAATTTTGGTAGGTCTTCGGGTTTATGCTGTAAATCATCATCTAAAGTTACAATTATATATCCCCCTACTCTTAAAGCTTCTTTTATTCCTCTCCTCCTTGAATATCCCACTCCTTTGTTCCCCCTATTATAAAAAACAACTGCCCCATCTTTCTCAGCAATTTTACCAATTTTTTTTGTAAAACTATCATCAATAACAATAATTTTATCAACATACTTAGAGGATTTTTTTATAACCGTTCCTATTGTTTTCTCTCCATTGTAACACGGAATTACTGCAATAATTTTTTGCATAAATAAAACTTCAAAAATAAACGCAAGTAGTTAATTAAAAATTTCCTAATTTAATTAATGGAAAAAATAATTAAAATTCCTAAAGGAATAGAATGTTCAGTAGAAGGATTTAAAGTAAAAGTTAGAGGGAAACTTGGAGAGTTGGAGAGAGATCTGTATAATAGAGGAATTACAAATATATTGAAAATTGAAAAATTAGAAGATGAGATAAAACTTTCCTCAGTAATAGAGAACAAAAGAGGTAAGGCACTATTAGGAACAGTAGCCGCACATATATTAAACCTTTTTAAGGGTGTTGAATCTGGGTATAAATACAAGTTAAAAATTGTTTATACTCACTTCCCCCTCTTAATAGAGCAAAAAGGAAACAAAATTATTCTGTCAAATTTTCTTGGACAAAAAGTAATTAAGAAAATGAATATTCCTGCAGGAGTAAAAATAGAAATAAAAAAGGATGAAATAGAGGTTTTTAGTCTAAACAAAGAACTTGCAGGACAAACCGCAGCAAGAGTAGAAAGATTAACAAAACATTCTAAGATGGATAGAAGAAGGTTTCAGGATGGTATCTTTATTTTTGACAAGCCAAAAAATTAATTTTCATTTTTTATTAAAGATGAAATTGCTAAAAGCAAAAAATTAATCTCTCTTGGATTTCCTTGATTTTCCTGGTTGAGAAATCTTCCTGTGTCTCGCACAACTTAAACAAACATATAATCTCTTTGAAGGAAGCATTACTTTATTTTTGGACAATTCCTTTTTCATTGAAGGGTCTGATAAAGAAAATTTTCCTTTTTTCTCAAATGTTTTATATTTTGGAACTTTCTTCCCACAAAAAGAACATACTACCATTGGCTCATTTCCTCTCCCCTTTCCATGTTTGTGAATCCTCTTATAGGGCGCTTTTACCATAATTTAAAGAGAATTAAAAGAATTAACCCAGAATATAATTATGCCTTGGTAGCTCAGTTGGTAGAGCAGCTGCCTCGTATGAGCCTTTTTATAAAAAGGGTTTGTAAGAAATAAATGTATTTTAGAGGGGAAAGCAGCAGGTCGCGAGTAAGTCTTTTAATCGCTAGATTATTAACTTTGTAATCAAATCTCGCCCAAGGCTTTAACACTCTCCACGACTAAAGTCGGGAGTTTTCTTGCCTTTGGTTAACTATAAGATTAAAATATCTCCTTTTATAATTTGGTAAGTTGGGTTATTAGTTTTAAAAGATATTTAAAAATAAATTATTGTGTCTTTTCTTCACTAACTCCTTTAAAAATATTTCTTATTAACACTATATCTTCTACAGATTCAACAGAAGAATAAGGAACAATAACCCCTTTTTTCTCACCCCCTAAAATCTCAGAAAGAAAAGTTCCTCTAAAAGCTTCTACAACCAAAGAAGTGACTCTGAATTTCAGCAGGTCTAGTTTAAAATCCTTGACTTTCCCACAATATTTCCCATCTAAGGTAAAAACATCCTTCCCAACAACATCAGAAAAAGACTTCACATTTACTGCCATAATATATTAATAAAGTATTTATATTTATTTAACTTAAAATACCCTATTTTATATTCTGCAGGGCAGTTATCCCTAATTTTAAGTCATATTACTGGTTTTAGCTCTTTTTCTATCTAATTTTTTTCTCTATCTACTAATTCAACCAAAACACAAATCATTTTTACAATCTGCTCAATATTAAATTTTTCTGTGTCGATGATTAAATCATAATTTTCAAGGTTAAATATCTCAACAGAATAAAGTCTTTTATATCTTTCTTTTTCTGTTTTTTCCCTGTATTTTATTTCCTTTTTTGCTTCTTTCAAATTGTATCTTTTTGCATTTCTTTTTATCCTTATATCTAATGGAGCTTTTAGCCAGATTTTTAAGTTAGGTTTTGCAAAATAGAAACCAAGTCTTGAATCTAAAACACAATTTTGTTTAGGTTCTTTTTGTTTTTCATCAATCTTCTTATCCACATCTAAATTTTTCTCAGCATATTTTAAAAACTCTGTTAAACCCATTTTCCTTTCTTCTGCAAGTTTTTTAAAAATCTCCCCTGTTGAAATATAATTATAATTGAGTTTTCTTGCCAACTCTTTTCCAATTGTTGATTTTCCAGCTCCTATTTCCCCAGAAATTGTTATTATCATTTTCTCTCAATTTTACAAATAGAAAAGGGTTGCATCATACTTTTCTCAGATGCCCACTTTTTGGCTCATATAGCAAACCTTCCCTTTTAAGTTTTTGGACTAATTCCTGCCATTCTGTGATTCCTTTATCTTCTGCCTGTGCTCCAACATCTTCTATCAAAACTTCTTTCATTTCTTTTTCCAACTTGTCAATAATATCCAACAAAACTCTTATTTTTGATCTCTGGCTTCCTGCAACAGAGCCTTCTGCCCTATCAATATCTAATTTTTTTGACTCAGTATCAAAACCTAATTGTCTTAAACTGACCTGCATAATTCTTATTGCCTTGTCAGCATCCTCCCTTATTGTTTTGTTTCTCAGTTTTATTTTTGCTGATGCTTGGGCTAATCTTATTAAAGCCTCAAACTGCCTAAAAGTTATTGGTACAATTTTATCTTCTTCTGTGTATTTACTTCTCATATCTATAAAAAATTTCTTGAAATCCTCTAAGGTTTCATCGCTTAACTCAACTTGTTTTATATTCTGTTTTGAGTAAGCAATATATTTTCTCAATAAAGAATGTGAAATTTCTGGTTCTATTGTCTTTAAATCTTTTCTTGCTAATAAAACATGGTCCACGAGTTTCCTATCTTCTTCTGGATTTGGGATATCTCTTAAGGCAAATTTTAAGTCAAAACGGGATAATAGAGTAGGGGGTATAACTATCTGGTCGGCAATTGGTGTGTAGATATCAAATCTTCCAAGTTTTGGGTTTGCTCCTGCCAAAACTGAGGTCTGTGCAGGAAGAGTTGCCACGATACTTGCCTTTGCTATACTCACTGTCCCCTGCTCAAGAGCTTCATGCATTGCAACTACATCATCCCTATCCATCTTTTCAAATTCATCTATCGCAAGTAATCCCTTGTTAGAGAGGACTAAAGCCCCTGCTTCCAAAACCCAGCCTCCTGTGAATTCATCTTTTCTAACTGTAGAAATTAAACCAGCTCCTGTTACTCCTTTTCCAGAAACATAACGACTCCTGGGTATTAGTCTATAAGTCAATTTGAGTAACTGACTTTTTGCAGTTGCAGGGTCACCAACAAGAAGCACATGTATGTCTCCCCTTATATGTGTTCCATCTGGCATTTCTGCATTAGTTCCTCCAAAAAGTTGTAATAATATTGCTTCTTTTATTTCCTTATTCCCATAGACTGAGGGAGCAAGAGAATTAACTAATTTATTATAAATATCTGGTTGTTTTACTAAATCTAAAATTTCCTTTTCATTCCCTCTGCTAATGTCTATTTCTTCTATTTCTTTCTCAGCAAGTTCAAGATAATTTGCTTCTATATAAATATCTGACTGGGTCGCTTCCCTTCCTCTAATAGTTCTCGGTAACTCTCTTAAGATACCATTTATAAAAATTCTATTTCCTGGGTCAGTTATCCTCTGTATCTCTGGAGTTGTTAAATCTTTCTTCAAAAAAACTTTTACTTCCCCGGGTTTCTCACCAGTTGTTATCTCAAAAGGCTCCTGTATTGTGAGCCACCTTGAATCATACATTTTTTTCTCTAAAAATTTAAAACCTGTTCTTTTTTTGCAACTTGGACAAACAAAAGGTTTTACAATTGTTGAGCCCCTCTGCTCCAAGGAAAATTTTTCTCCACATTCCTGACATTCATAAACAGTTTCATAGATTCTCGGTTTTACTTCAGAAGCAACTTTTACCATTCCATCTACATTTAAAAAATTGTTCATGTGTTTTGTTCTCAAACTCCTTATCCTTACCGTTTGTGTTTTTGGTAAATTTTTGAACTGAATTCCTATTTTAGTTTCCAAATTAAAATCTTTAATTACTTCCTCAAATAAATTCAGTACCTCTTCTGGATTTTCCAACAAATTTTCCGCCAATCCAGGGTTATATTTATCCAAATCAAAATAATCTAAAATTAATGGTTTATCATTTGTTGAAGCAAAAACAAGTTCTTCTTGTTTTGTTTTTAAAAATTCATAAATTTGCTCTTTAAAATTTTCTTCACTTTCCATTATATAATCTGTTTTAAATTTAGGTGAGATATTATTACAGTGTTATACTGCTAAAGTATTTCCGAAGGTTCAAAAAATGAGAATTAGCTATTTCCTTTAACATATATATTCTATCACCGAAAACTACATATATAAATATTATATAAAATATATATGGTTTTAAAGAAATCTATAAAATTACATAAAAGTAAGGATGCAAATACTCAATATTTAGTAATTCCTGCATCTGTTGTAAATGATTCCCAATACCCTTTTAAAAATAAAAAAATTTTGGAGTTGGAAGTCAACTTAGAAAAGGGAACGGTAACTTTAGAATGTGTAAAATCTAAAAAAGGTGATTAATATGGTATATTCATCAAAATATTTGCTATTCTCCTAACGGTTTTTGGGTTTGTTTCTAAGGCTTTAGGATTTCTTTTAAAAAAAGCTACATAAGGGTCTTTGATTGGGAATTTTTCTAAGTTTATAAGCATTTTAAGCAAGCCAAGTTTAGCTTTTCTATCAAATAAAACCTTTAATCTATTTTTTATATTCTGTTCTAATGGTCTTTTAACACTAAAAGTAACAGGATAAACTTTATTTAGTTTATCTAAATATCCTCTGCCATTAGCTAATTCTATACTTTTCTTTATCCACTCATTCATAAATTTTAAGTAGGAATTAATTATATATATTTTTATTTAAAAACTTGCTTCTAAATCTCCAATGGCTTCCAAAGCCTCTTTTTTTTCTCTAAGTTTGTATTTTGCAATAAATGCCACTTCTGGATATTTTTTCTCAAATTCTTTTTCTAACTGATCTACTAATCTTTTTGTCCTTTCTACAGATTCTTTAATAGAAAATCCATTTAAAATGTTAATTACTACACTATTAAAAAATTTTTTAAATATGTTTGCATATATGTCTTTATTTGGAGTAGCTGAGTAGTTTTCATGAAAAATAAACTGGGCTTTCTTGCTATATCCTATAAATGCCTTACAATTTTTACCATCTTTTCTATTTACTGAATATTTTCCTAAATCCATAAAGGTAAGACAAGTTAAAGAATAAATAATTTTTGAGGCAAGATATTCCTCATTTTATAATTATATCTTCATCCCAATTTCCTTTTATTTTATCCTCCATTCCATGACCACAAAACATAACCATTAAGACGTTCTTCTTTTTCAAGCAACTTTCTTATCACACTTGAATAAGTGTCTCTCATTTCTTTCAGTTTTATTAGTTTATTTACTACATCTACATCTAATTCCACCTTT